>JBGTNO010000142.1:0-9823 GCA_041743065.1 Chthoniobacterales bacterium | reverse complement strand
CTCGTGCCGGCCTTCGTCGGCCTCGGCGCCCCCTACTGGGATTCCTACGCCCGCGGCGCCATGCTCGGCCTCTCCCGCGGCACCACCCGCGCCCACATCGCCCGCGCCGCGCTCGAGAGCATCGCCTTCCAGAGCGCGGAAATGATCGGGGCCATGCGCGGCGATTCCGGACTGGCCGTTTCCGAGCTCCGGGTGGACGGCGGCGCCTGCAAAAACAACCTCCTTCTCCAGTTCCAGGCCGATCTGCTCGGCGTGCCCGTGATTCGGCCCAAAATCACCGAGACCACCGCGCTCGGCGCCGCTTACCTCGCCGGACTCGCCGTCGGCTACTGGGAAAGCACGGAGCAGATTTCCAAACAATGGCGGGCTGAGCGCACCTTCGAGCCCACTTTCAGCGAGGACGAACGCACCTCCCGCCTCGCCCGCTGGCGCAAGGCCGTCGAACGCACCCTTAAATGGGAAGAACCCGATTGAGACTCGTCCCCGCCGCCTCCTGAATCTTGAAAAATCCCGCCCTCAACCCGTCTCCTCGAGGCGCCGCCCTCTCCGAAAAAAGAAACACTCCCGATCGCGCCCCCGGCCTCGTTTTCACCGAATCAGTGGACCGGTTTCTTTTGCCAGAGGCGGATTCCTCTGCGACATAGCGGGCGCGATGAAAACTGGAACCCATCTCCTCAACGTCTCCACGCCATCGGCGCCGCTGCAGGTGTTGATCGGTCCCTTCCAACGGTTTGCGCGGCTGGAGGCGGCGGGCGGCCTTTTGCTGCTCGCCTGCACGGCGCTGGCGCTGATCTGGGCGAACTCGTCCTGGGCGGGCTCCTATTTCGGGCTGTGGCAGACGAAGCTGACAGTGGGCGTGCCCGCGCTGACGATCTCCAAGCCGCTCCTGCTCTGGATCAACGATGGACTGATGGCGCTGTTTTTCTTTCTGGTCGGCCTGGAAATCAAACGCGAGGTGCTGGTCGGCGAGCTGGCTTCGGTCAGAAAGGCAACCTTTCCGGTGGTCGGCGCGATCGGCGGGGTGGTCGGACCGGCGGCCATTTTCTGGATGCTGAATAAAGGCGGACCGGGAGCGGCGGGCTGGGCCATCCCGACGGCGACGGACATCGCCTTTGCGCTGGGCATTCTGGCGATGCTCGGGAGCCGGGTGCCGACGGGGCTGAAGGTCGTGCTGGCGGCGCTGGCGATTGTCGATGACATCGCGGCGATTCTGATGATTGCGTTTTTCTATACAGCGGAGATTTACTTAGTAAGTCTGGCGGTGGCGGGAGGGGCGCTCCTTTGGTTGATCGCGCTGAACTTGGTGGGAGCGCGGCATCCCCTCTGGTATGTCCTGCCAGGCGTGGTGCTGTGGGTGGCGATGCTGAAATCGGGGGTGCATGCCACGATCGCGGGGGTGGTGGTGGCAATGACGATTCCGGCGCGGAGACGGATCGATCTGGCGGCCTACGTGGGGCACTGCGAGGGGATTCTGCAAAAGATGCGGGGGGTCAAAGAGGGAGCCGCCCATGTCGGCGAGGCCGGGATTCAGTCGATCGAGGACGCCAGCGACAAGGCGCAGAGTCCGCTGCATCAGCTCGAGCATGCGCTGCTGCCGTGGGTCACTTTTTTCATCATGCCGGTCTTTGCGCTGGCCAATGCGGGGGTGGTCTTTGCCGGGGGTTTCGGTGCCCTGCTGGAACCGGTCAGCGCGGGCATCATTCTCGGGCTGATCTTTGGCAAGGCGATCGGCATTTTCTCGGCGACATGGCTGGCGGTGAAGCTGGGGCTGGCCTCCCTGCCGGATCGCGTCCGCTGGGGCCAAATGCTGGGTCTGGGCTTGTTGGGAGGCATCGGCTTCACCATGTCGCTCTTCATCGGCGGGCTGGCCTACGAGTCGGCCGCTCTGCTGGACTCGGCTAAAATGGGCGTGTTGTGCGGCTCGGCGATCGCGGGCGTTTCCGGCTTCGTGCTGCTGCGCTGGCTGGGCTCGCGTAATGAAGTCGCGACCTGACGAAATGATCTTCGTTCGCTTTGCCGTACGGGGGAAAACCGCTCCCGCCCAAAAGCGCGATTCTCCGGAGAGCGCTGATCACGAGGACTACCCATTTTTGGCCCAGTTATCGCGGAGGGTGATGGTGCGATTCATGACCAAGTGATCGGGAGAACTATCGGGATCGAGGGTGAAGTATCCCAGTCGCTCGAATTGGCAGGTCGCCGCCGCGCCCAATAGCGCCAGGGAGGGTTCGGCGCGGGCGGTCACGATTTCCAGGGAATTCGGATTCAAATGTCGCAGGAAGTCGCCCTCGTCATCCGGATCGGGTGAGGTGAAGAGGCGGTCGTAGAGCCGCACTTCGGTCTCGATGGCGTGCGGCGCGCTGACCCAGTGAATGGTGCCTTTCACTTTGCGGTTGGCGTTGGCCAGGCCGCTGCGGCTCTCGCGATCGACCGTGCAGCGGACTTCCTGGATGCGACCGCTTTCGTCCTTGATCACGTCGTCACACTTAATGATGTAGGCGTATTTCAAACGAACCTCACCGCCGGGCTTGAGCCGGAAGAACTTGGGGGGTGGCGTTTCGCTGAAGTCGTCGCGCTCGATGTAAAGTGTCCGCGAAAAGGGGAGGGCGCGCTGGCCGGCCTCCGGGTCCTCTGGATTATTGATCGCCTCCAGGCCTTCGTAATAGTCGTCGGGCAGGTTGGTCAGGATGAGCTTGATCGGACGCAGCACGGCGAGGCGGCGCACGGCGGTGCGATTGAGCTGCTGGCGGATGGCGTGTTCGAGCACGGCGACATCGGTGACGCCATTATATTTAGTGATCCCGATGGTGTAGGCGAAACGCCGGAGCGCGTCCGCGGGCACGCCGCGTCTCCGCATTCCGCTAATGGTCGGCAGGCGGGGATCGTCCCACCCCTTGACTAGCTTGTCCCGCACGAGCTGGAGCAGCTTGCGCTTGCTCATGACGGTATAGCTCAGATTGAGCCGCGCGAACTCGTATTGATGGGGCAGCTTCCTGGGCAACTCCAGCGCCTGCAGGATCCAGTCGTAGAGCGGGCGATGCACTTCGAACTCCAGGGTGCAGACACTATGGGTGATACCTTCTATATAGTCACTCAGCCCGTGCGCGAAATCGTACATCGGGTAAATACACCAACTGCTCCCGGCCTGATGATGCTCGACATGGCGAATGCGGTAGAGCACCGGATCGCGCAGCCACATATTCGGCGCGGTCATGTCGATTTTGGCGCGGAGGGTGCGGGACGAATCGGGAAACTCGCCCGCTTTCATCCGCGCGAAAAAGTCCAGATTCTCCGCGATGGGGCGGTCGCGATAGGGGCTCTCTCGTCCGGGTCGATCCGGCGAGCCGCGATATTCCTCGGTATCGGCGGGCGTGAGATCGCAGACGTAGGCGCGCCCTTTTTCAATCAGCTGCACCGCGAAATCGTGCAGGGGATCGAAGTAATCGGAAGTATAGAACGGCTCGGTGCTTTCGGGATTGGCCATGGCCAGTTGGGCGTCCGCCCAGCCCCCGATGAGCCATTTCACATCTGCAATGATAGCTCGCACGTAGGAACTCTCCTCTTTGCTCGGATTCGTGTCGTCCATCCGCAGGTTGCAGCGTCCGCCAAACTCGCGGGCGATGCCGAAGTTCAGGCAAATACTTTTGGCGTGGCCGATGTGCAGATGGCCGTTGGGCTCCGGCGGGAAGCGGGTGCGCACCGCGGCGTGGCGACCGCTGGCCAGATCCGCGGCGACGATCTCGCGAATAAAATCGGTCGGTTTGTCTTCGGCAGCGGGCGTGGTCTCGGGCGTCTTCATTTCAGGAAGCGCGCAGCCTAGGCGGCGGGCCGCCATTGTTCAACGCTCGCTTCTCCTTCCCATTCGCGCCCGCAGGCCACAAGCTGCCCGCCTCGACTTTTTGCCGCATGAAAGACGTTTACACCCTCGCCGATCTGGAAAACTGGCCGGCCGCCACCGCCGGCGAGTCCGTGCCGTTGCGCGTGGCCGTGCTGGGCGATCCGGTGCGGCATTCCGCCTCGCCGCCCATGCACAATGCCGCGCTGGAGGAGCGTGATATTCCGGCCCGCTACTGCCGATTGCACATTCGCCCGGACGAACTGTCGGAAGCGTTCCAGCGGTTGAAGGCGGCGGATTTTATCGGGGTCAACTGCACCATTCCTCACAAACTGGGCGCGCTGCCGGCCATGGACGAGGTCGATGAGCAGGCGGTTCGCATCGGCGCGGTCAACACCGTCGCGTTGCGCGACGGTCGCTTGCATGGCTTCAATACCGACGGACCGGGCCTGGTGCGCGCGCTCCGGGCGGAGTTTTCCGTCGATCTGCGCGATCTGCGGGTGATGATCCTGGGCGCGGGCGGAGGCGCGGGCCGGGCCATCGCCGTGCAATGCGCCCTGGAAGGCTGCGAACGGCTGGTGCTGGTGAATCGCACGGTGGAAAAGGCCCGCCTGCTCGCGACGGAACTCGCGCCGTATTTCACCAGCAACCGCGTGCTCGGTCCGGTCGATCGCCTGGAGCCTGTGCCTTGGGAAAACGCCGCGCTCCGTCACCAGCTCGAGAACGTCGATCTCATTATCAACGCCACTTCGGTGGGCCTGCGGAGCGGCGATCCGTCGCCCCTGCCGGCCTCGCTGCTGCTGCCGCACCTCATGGTTTACGACACCATTTACACTGCCCGCCGGACCAGTCTGCTGCGCGCCGCGGAGGCCGCCGGGGCCCGCGGGGCCAATGGTCTTTCCATGCTGCTTTATCAGGGCGCGGCTTCGTTTGAGATCTGGTTCGATCGCGAAGCGCCGGTCGCCGCCATGCGCGCCGCTCTCCTCGCACACGTCCGCCAGCCGGTGGGCTGACGAAGCCACGTCACCGATGCGCGACGTTTTCACCGCCTACCGCTGGCCCCTGGCGCTGCTCGCCATCTGCCTGATCTTCGTGCTGGGAGGCCTGGAAATGCTGCGCACCCTCACGCCCGGCGCTTTCAGGAAGGCCGACATCACCGAGCGCTTCATCTCCTCGCTCCCCGAGACTTCCCGCACGGTCGGCGGCTTGTTGGAGCTGGCCACGGTCCGCGTGACGGAAACTTTCTCCCGCTCCGACGAGCAGTTTGCGGCCTTTGGGTTGATCAGTCTGGGCGAGACCGTCACGGAGATTCGCACGCCGG
Source organism: Chthoniobacterales bacterium (assembly GCA_041743065.1). Classification (GTDB taxonomy): domain Bacteria; phylum Verrucomicrobiota; class Verrucomicrobiia; order Chthoniobacterales; family Chthoniobacteraceae; genus JBBSOD01. Next base: position 4,670 of record JBGTNO010000142.1, on the reverse strand, counting down.
TCGTCTATCGTTATCACCTGAAACTCGCCGGCAGTTGGAAGGTCAGTATTTCCGGAAACATCTGCCGCGTCACGGCTCCCGCCATCGAGCCCAGCCTGCCGCCCGCCATCGATTTGCGCGGGCTGGAGCGCCGGACGCAGCGCGGCTGGGGACGCTTCGACCAGCGGGAACAAATGGCCGCTCTGGAGAAAGAAATGGCGCTGCGGCTGAACGCCCGCGCGCGCGACTATCCGAAGTTTGCCGAAGTGCGCGAGCAATGCCGCCGCACCGCCACCGAGTTCGTCCAGCAATGGCTCCTCCAGAACAGCGATTGGAAAGACGACCCTTTTCACACCGTCATTCTCACCTTCGCGGACGAGCCCGCCGTGGCCAAGTCCACCCCGAAGCCGTGACCGTGCTGACGACGCGTTTCGCGGAAGCGCTGGCCTACGCCGGGACCGCGCACGCCGGGCAGGAACGCCGCGGCACGCCCATGATCGGGCATTTGCTTTCGGTCGCCGGGCTGGTGCTGGAACTGGGCGGTGACGAAGATGAGGCGATCGGCGCTCTGCTCCACGATGCGGCCGAGGAGGCCGGTGGACGGGAGCGCGTCGCGGATATCGAGCGGCATTTCGGGCGGGTCGTCGCGCGGATTGTCGAGGATTGCACCGACAGCTTCGATCCGAACCTGGACTGGCGGCAAAAGAAGGAGCGCTATCTCCGTCACTTGCCCGAGGCTGGTGCTTCCTCGCTGTTCGTGGGCGCGGCCGATAAGCTGAGCAACGTCCGCCAGCTCCGCGGCGATTTGCGGCTCCGCGGCCAGGCCGCCTGGGACGACTGCCGGGGCGGTCGCGAAGGCCGGCTCTGGTATTATACGGCCCTCGCTGCCGCCTATCCGGCGGCGGGTGAGTCGCGCGTTTCTCCGCTGTTGCGCGCCGCTGTTAGCGGCCTGTCGCGGCGGGCGGTTTAGGAGCCTCGGCCAGAACGGCCTTCTGCTCCGCTTTCGCCCGCTCCTCCGACCTGCGGAGAAACATCTCCTGCGCGCTGCCGCCCTCGCTCCCGCCGGTCAGCGCCCGGTATTTCCCGGTCTTCTGCAGGCGGCGCGCCTTGCTCCGATCGTTCCAGAGCGTTTCGATGCCTTGATCGATCTCCGCTTTCAAGAGCGGATCGTCGATCGGGAAACACGCCTCGACCCGCCGGAAAAAGTTCCGCGGCATCCAGTCCGCGCTGGCCAGATAAATGATCGGATCGGACTTGTTTTCGAAGCGGTAAACCCGGCTGTGTTCCAGAAAGCGGCCCACGATGCTCCGCACCTCGATATTTTCACTCACGCCGGGCACGCCCGGTCGCAGCACGCAGATTCCGCGGACCAGCAGCCGGATCTTCACCCCCGCCTGCGAGGCCCGATAGAGCGCCTCCACCATCTCCGGATCGACCAGCGAGTTCATCTTGGCGAAGAGCGACGCCGGTTGGCCCTTCTCCGCCTGGGCGATTTCCTGCTCGACGAGCCGCAGCATCTCGTCGTGCAACGTGAACGGCGCGACCAGCAGACTTTTCATGCCCGGAAACTTGGCCACGCCGGTCAGCAGATTGAAGAGTTCCGCCGCGTCGTCGCCCAGCACGGGCCGTGCGCTGAACAGGCCATAGTCGGTGTAAACCCGGGCGGTCGAAGAATGGTAATTTCCGGTGCCGAGGTGCACGTATTTGCGGATGCCCTCCGGCTCCCGCCGCACCACCAGCGCCATCTTGCAGTGGGTCTTCATGCCCACGATTCCATAGACCACGTGCACGCCCGCTTCCTGGAGCATGCGGGCCCAGCGGATGTTGGCCGCCTCGTCGAAGCGCGCCTTCAGTTCCACAATCGCCGTCACCTGCTTGCCCGACTGCGCCGCCTCCATCAGCGCCGGAATGAAAGGCGAATTGCCGCTCGTCCGGTAAAGCGTTTGCTTGATCGCCAGCACCCGCGGATCGCGCGCCGCCTGATCGATGAAATCCACCACCGGCTGGAAGCTGTCGTAGGGATGGTGGAGCAGGATGTCGCCCTTTTTGAGCTGCTGGAAAAAATCCACCTCCACCAGCGCCGCCGGCAGCCGCGGCACCAAGGGGGGGAACTTCAGCGAGGGTCGGTCGATGTCGTCGATGACCGAGGCCAGCCGGACGAAATTGATCGGTCCATCCACGTGGTAAGTGTCGCTCGCCTCGAGGTGGAAAACCTTTTGCAGCCGCTCCACGATGTGGGGCGCGCAGTCTTTCTGCACTTCCAGCCGCACCGCCTTGCCGCGGTTCATCTTGCGCAGCTCCGCCTCGATCGTGCGCAGCAGGTTGCTCCCTTCATCCTCGTCGATATAGAGATCCGAGTTGCGCGTGATCCGGAACTGGTGCGCCCCGCGCATGGTCACTCCATGAAACAGGGCGTTGGCGTGGTGCTGGATCAGGTTGCCGATGAAGACGAAATCCTGCGCGCGCGTCCGGCCCGGCAGCGCCACCACGCGCGGGAGAATCCGGGGCACCTGCACGATGGCGAAGTTGGAGGAAAGGTCGCTCCCATCCAGCTCCGCAGCCACGTTCAGGCTCTTATTAAGCAACTGCGGAAAGGGGTGACCCGGATCGATGGCCAGCGGCGTCAACACCGGATAAACCTCGTCCGCGAAGTAGTTTTCCAGGTAAGTCTGCGCCGGTCCTTCGACGCCCGGGTAGGTGAGAAAGCGGATGTTTTCCCGCTCGAGCGCGGGCAGTAACTCCTCGCGCCAGCAGCGGTATTGATCGCCCACCATCTTCCGCACCCGCTTGGAAATGGCGTCCAGTTGTTCCGCCGCTTTCATCCGATCCTGGCCCACCACGCTGCTCTGGCTCTGCACCTGCTGCTGCAGCCCGGCCACGCGGATCTCGAAAAACTCGTCCAGATTCGAGCTGACGATGCTCAAAAACCGGACGCGTTCCAGCAGTGGATTGGCCTCGTCGTGCGCCTCGTCGAGCACGCGCTGGTTAAATTCCAGCCAGCTCAGCTCGCGATTGATGTAAAGAGCGGGGTCCTGGAGGTCGGATTCGATTTCATCTGCCATGTTGGAGTATTAAGTGCTCCCGCTGGAAGGAGGCAACGTAAGACAGTTTTGTAAACTGTCCGGGTGAGCGAAGCGAGGCGGCGGGTCTTTAGCCCGGGAAAAGCTCCCACCCCCCGCCGCTCGGAAACCCGCCCGCCAGACAGATTGCAAATCTGTCTTACGTTACGTTGCTTCGAATACCGATCCGCGATGCCGCTTGAGCGCCCCGGATTGTTCTGCAAGAGTCGATGCATGAGTGAGAAGAACGAGCAATACGCCCACCCCGAGGTACTGGTCTCGACCGAGTGGGTCGCCGGGCATCACGGCGACCAGAATGTCTGTATCGTCGAGAGCAATGAAGATGTCCTGCTTTACGGCACCGGCCACGTGCCCGGCGCGGTGCACATCGATTGGCGGACCGATCTGCAGGATCAGACCATGCGCGACTACATCTCGCCCGAAGCGTTTGCGGAGATGTGCGGACGGTTGGGCATCACCCCTGACACCACCTGCGTTTTCTACGGCGATAAGTCAAACTGGTGGGCCTGCTACGCGCTCTGGGCTTTCCGTCTGTTCGGCCACACCAAGGTGAAGATCATGGACGGCGGCCGCGACAAGTGGGTCGCCGAAGGTCGCTCGCTGACGAAAGAGAAGCCGATCCCGGTCCCGGTGACCTATCCTGTGCCGGAGAAGCGCTTCGACGATGAGATCCGCGCCTTTTTCGACGAAACGCTCGCCCACAGCCAAGCTTTCAAGCCCATGATCGACGTCCGTTCGCCGGGCGAGTTCAGCGGCGCCGTCACCCACATGCCAGAGTACCCTCAGGAAGGCGTGCTGCGCGGCGGCCACGTCCCCGGCGCGCACAGCGTCCCTTGGAAAAGGGCGGTGAACGACGACGCCACCTTCAAGAACCGCGCTGAATTGGAGCAAATCTACCACCAACAATGCGGCCTCAAGAAAGACGATGATATCATCGCGTACTGCCGCATCGGCGAGCGCTCCAGTCACACCTGGTTTGTGCTGCACTATCTGCTCGGCTTCGAAAACGTCCGCAACTACGACGGCTCCTGGACGGAGTGGGGCAACCGGGTGCGGGCTCCCATCGAGCGCGGCGCATGAGCGAATACCCGGGTAAGCTCAGCACCATCGTCGATCTCTTCGAGCATCTGCCCGAGGAGGAAAAGCGCGACAGCCTCGTGCTCTACGCCGATCAGGCCCAAAGCTGCGCGCCCGCCGAGGGCGAGACGTTTGACCTCGAAGATGTGCGGAAAGATGAGGAGTGCACCGACACCGTCGGCATTTTCGTGAAGATTGGGGAGGGAGAGACCGTGCATTTGCGCGTCAGCCTCGGACCACAGGTCCAGACGCTGACCAAAGCCATGACCGCCATCCTCTGCCAAGGTCTCGAAGGTTGCCCCATCGACGAGATACAGGGCGTCCCCGCCGACTTTGTGCCCAAGATCGTCGGCGGCCAGCTCGTCCGTGTGCGCAGCCAGACCGTTTACTACATTCTGACCCGCATCAAGGGTGCCCTCGCCGCCTACCGCAACCGGCAGAAGATCGCCGAGGCCGCCAGTTAGTTAAGGGAGGGAGGGCCGCGTCATTCAGGTTCAGGTGGCCGGGGGGCCTGGCGGACAACGGGCTCCCTGG
>JBGTNO010000141.1:0-5289 GCA_041743065.1 Chthoniobacterales bacterium | reverse complement strand
GGCAAAGCCCGCAGCGCCTCGATCTCCGCATGCGGAAGTCCCGCCTGCCGGTGGTAACCGGTCGCGAGAACCTGCCCCGCCCGCACCAGCACAGCGCCCACCGCCGGGTTCGGGCTGGTCTGCCCGAGACCGCGCCGGGCTCGCTGCATGGCTTGGCGCATGAAGGCTTCGTCGCTCACGGCTCCGTAAATAGGCGGAACCAACCCGCCAATCAAGAATCCCGCTTCCCCTTCTCCGTCCCTTGGAACTATCTTCCACCTCCATGGGTGACATTGAAGAAACCGCTTCCGGCCTTCCGATGCAGGACGGCCCGCTCTACGAATCGAGCTACGTCAACACCATGATTCATTTCTACCGCGGCGAGCTGGGCCGCATCATGGTCTGGCGGCAGCGGCTCGACACCACCACCACGTGGGCCATCACTTCGACCACCACCATTTTCACCGTCGCCTTCACCGTGCGCGACGTGCCCCACATCATCTTCTTTTTCAATCTGCTGATCGTCTGGATCATGCTCTGGATCGAGGCGCGGCGTTACCGTTTCTACGATGCTTTTCGAGCGCGCGTCCGCATGCTCGAGGCGCACTTCATCCTCCCGATGGTCATCCAGAATAAGAACATGCTCCAGGGCGACTGGCAGAAGCTGGTCTGCGAGGATTTGCTCCTGCCCAGCTTCAAAATCAGCCGCTTCGAGGCGGTGGGGCGGCGGCTCAAGCGGAACTACGGCTTCATCTTCTTCGTCATCATGGTCGCCTGGTTGACCAAGATTTTCATTCATGCCCCCAATCGAATCGAATCGTTCGACAGCTTCTACCGGGCTCTGGAAGTCGGCCTGCTTCCCGGATGGGTCACCTTGATCGTCTTTCTCGGATCGTTTGGGGTCGTGGGCGTCATCTCCGCCTACATCGCCCGGAAATCGAGTGGCGAAGTTTCGGAATTCGGCACGCACCGCTCGCTCTGGCGAATCTGAGGCGACTACTCGAAATAAGCGAAATAAGTGTCCCCAGGCGCGTAGGGCGGCGCGCAGCAGCAGAGGAAACGCAGCGCCTCCCGCGCGGTGATCTGATGCCACGAGCCGGCGGGAATCAAAATTCCGTCACCCGGTGACACCTCGGCCATCTCGCCGTCGATCTCGATGCGCCCGCGGCCAGCGAGGATGAAGTAGAACTCCTCGCTGACCTGGTGGAAGTGACGCTGGGTCGCGCCGCCCGCGGGCAGCGTCGCCTCAGCCAGGCTCTGCCGCACGACCGGGGCATTGGTGCGATCAAGGATGGAGCGAATGGTCGAGCCGTCGCTGGTGGTAAACGGCGGTTGCTCATCGAGTGGGCGAATAGTCATGTCATTCCCATCCCGCGGCGGCTTGTCCAAGTCCAGCAATTTTCCACCAAATTTGTCTTGCAAACTTTTGCTTTGCCACACAAAGTAATCCCATGCCAATCCGAGAAGAAGCCGAGGAAAACCTCCGGATCATCCGCTCATTAATGGAGCGGGCGACTATTTATCGAGCCGTCTCCGCCGAGGCCGCGCTGGGCGGCGGACTGCTCGCGCTGGCGGGAGCTTCGGTGCTTATTTACATCTTCGATCCTGGACAGTCGCTCTCAGGATACGCTCGCGCTTTCACCGTCGTCTGGGGTCTGGTGTTTCTCCTGGCCGGCCTTTGCAATGTTGGATTCCTTCTCCGGGCGGCCCGACTCAGAGGAGAAGACTTTTTCTCTTCGGGAATGAAACTCGCGCTGCGCGCCATGGCTCCCGGACTTCTTTCCGGAGCTTTTTTCGCCTTTCTGCTCGGACCGTTTAGCGAGGGTGTTTTCGCGCTGCCGCCTTTTTGGATGCTTTGCTATGGCGTGGCTCTGCTGGCGACCAGCCATTTTGCGCCTCGCTCGCTCGTCGTCCTTGGCTGGTGTTTTCTGCTGGCAGCCTTCGCTGGGTTTTATTTGCAGTCTTCCAGCGCCTGGGGAATGCCGGTGAGCGCCTCTCTGCTGATGGGTCTGACCTTCGGAGGCTTTCATCTCATCTACGCCCTGTCCGCCTGGCCAAGGCGGAAACGGGAGGACAACGGCGCGATGCCATGAGCCGATGTTCGACCTCGATAAACTCGACAAAACCATCCACGAAAAAGGCCGCCTCGGTATCATGACCCTGCTCGCGTCCCGACCCAGTTGGACTTTCCAGGATCTTAAGACGGAGCTGAAATTGAGCGACGGCAACCTCGTCACTCACCTCCGCACGCTGCACACCGGCGGCTATGTCTCGGTCATCAAGGAAGTGCTCGACCGCCCGCAAACCAGCTACGCTCTCACCAAAAAAGGCCGCAAAGCTTTCGAGGAATATCTCATCGTGCTCGAACAAATCGTCCAAACCGCGCGCCCATGACCCGTCGAATCGCCGCCGAAATTTCACGGGCTTCCGCCGCTCGCTCCCACCGTCTCAAAAATCACGCCCATAAACTTTGTATCACAAAGCTATTCCAAACCATCCAAAAATATGAAAGTGAAACTCGCAGATCATTACGGCCTTTGTTTCGGCGTCCGTGACGCCATTCAGCAGGCCCAGAAACTCGCCGCCGCCGGGCCTCTCACCATCCTCGGCGAACTCGTCCACAACCCCGTCGTCCGCCGCGACCTGGCGGATCGCGGGGTCCAGGAAGGCAGCCTCGACCTCCGGGAAGGCGCTCCCACTTCTCAGGTGATGATCACGGCGCACGGGGCCTCCGATCAGGCCAAAGCCGCCTGGCGCGCGGCCGGCTACGGCGTGGCCGACGGCACCTGTCCGCTGGTGCGTCACGCGCACGATCAACTTAAAGTCCTGGTCCAGCTCGGCTATCAACCTGTCGTGATCGGCCAGGCCGGGCATGTCGAAGTGCGCGGGCTCACGGAGGATTTTCCGGAGGCGGTAGTGGTCGGCCAGGCAGGCGACATCGCGAATATTCCCGAGACCGGACGGATCGGGGTTATCGCGCAGACAACGCAGCCGTCCTCGCACGTGGCCACGCTGCTCACCGCGATTCGCGAGGCCCGGCCGGGCGGCGAGGTCCGCTTTATCGACACCGTCTGCCGCCCGACCAAGGACCGGCAGCGCGCGCTCCGCGAGCTGCTGGCGGAATGCGACACCATGGTCGTCGTCGGCGGTCACCATTCCAACAACACCCTGCAACTTGGAGCCGCCGCCGCCGTGGCCGGGCTGGAAGTCTTCCACATCGAGCGCCCGGAAGAGCTGGAACCGCGTTGGTTCGAGCGAGCCCGCACTGTCGGCCTCACCGCCGGGACCAGCACGCTCAAGGAAACGGTGGCCGCGGTGCGCGAGCGGCTGGAATCCATCGCCGCCGCCCGGGAAGCCTCGCATCAACCCTCGCGATGACCTTCGCCAAAATCGATCCCGAAGAGCCTTTCCGCACCCGGCTGAAACGGCGCGCGATGCCCGCCGCGATGACCCACCCGCCCGAGCTGGGCGATCCGCTGGCTCGACCGGCGGTGGAGCCCCGTTATGCGCTGCTGATCAACCCCTTTTATCCCAAAGATCCCCACGCCAGCTTCGGCAAACACGTCCTCACCCCCACTCTGGCGCTGACCAGTTTCGCCGCCGCCACTCCCGAGCCGTGGCGGATCGAATACTGGGATGAAAACCTCCTCATGGGCCGCCCGCCTTTCCGCCCCATGCCGGAAGTGGTTGGCATCACGGTCCATCTGACCTTTGCCAGACGCGCCTACGAGCTGGCCGCCTGGTATCGCCAGCGCGGCGCGAAGGTGGTGCTGGGCGGCCTGCACGTTCTTTCCTGCCCCGAAGAAGTCGGCCCGCACGCCGACGCTCTGGCCATTGGCGACGGCGTCCAGCTTTGGCCGCGCATCCTCCGCGACGTGGCGGCGGGAAACCTGCGGCCCGAATACCGGGTGATGTATGAAAACGCCTATCGCGACGACCCGGCGCCACGCCGTCAATTGCTGCCGCGCGGGCGTTTCCTCACCTCCAGCAGCATGATCGCCACCCGCGGCTGCCATAACCGCTGCGGCTTCTGCTACCTCGCCACCGATGGCCTGCGCATGCCCTACCGCATGCGCGACGTCGAGCAGATCGTCGCCGAGATCGAGGAAAACGGGGAGCCGTTCACCGTCTTCATCGACAACAATCTCGGCTCCAAACGCGAATATCTCCGCGCGCTCTGCCGCGGATTGCAGCCCCTCGAAATCATCTGGAGCGCGGCCATCACCCTGGACGTGACCGACGACCCCAGCGTCATCCGCGAGATGGCCCTCTCCGGCTGCACCGGCGTCTTCATCGGCTTCGAGAGCCTGACGGATTCGAATCTGGCCGACGCCCGCAAACGCACGCCCCGGACCGACGATTACGCCCGGCGCGTCCGCCTTCTCCACGAACACGGCATCGCGGTGAACGGCAGCTTCGTCCTCGGCTTCGACGGAGACGGACGCGACGCCTTCGCCGTCACCGCCGAATGGATCGAGCGGAACCGGCTCGAGTGCGCCACCTTCCACATCCTGACGCCCTACCCCGGCACCCCGCTCTTCCATCAGTATGAACGCGAGGGCCGCCTCCTGCATCGGGATTGGAGCCGCTACGATACCGCGCACGTCGTCTTTCAGCCCCGGCGCATGACGCCCCAAGAGCTGGCACAAGGCTACGGCTGGCTCTACCAGCGCCTCTTTTCCCACACCTCCATTTGGAAAAGACGGCCGCACGAGCTCCCGGCCATCCCTTCCTACCTGGCCGGCGCCTACCTCTACAAACGCGCGAACCGCTTTTGGCATCTGCTCATCCGCCACAACCTCGTCCACACCGTCTGGCGACCACTCGTCGAGATGAATCGACGCCGACACCTGAAGTTCCGCCGGCAGCTCGCCCTCCAGACCTTGCCCGAGACGACCCTCACGAGCCCCTCACCCTTCGTCTCCGCCGGGGTCTGAGCCCCGCCCGGGAATTGACCACACCGGATCTCGTGATCCAATATTCCTTCCAGAAGTTTTCCTGCCATGCGTGGTCCCACCTGCCGGAGGGTGTGGTGGTTGGCGCGATCTGCTCGAACTGGAAAAGCCAACCGCGTCGGTTTTCCAGATCGTCGGATTTTCGTTCGCCGTGGCAGGTGCGGGTGCGTTCCCCCTTGATCCGTTTTTAGTCATCCCGCAGCATGTCCCGATACCCATGAGCTCCCCAAGACCGAATGTCGTCGTTTTTTTCACCGATCAGCAACGCTGGGACTCGACCGGCCTGCACGGCAACCCGCTCGACCTGACCCCAAACTTCGACCGCCTGGCCTCCGGCGGCACCCATCTCGCCCGC
>JBGTNO010000140.1:0-4046 GCA_041743065.1 Chthoniobacterales bacterium | reverse complement strand
GCCGATCGTCGCGCCACTGATTGTCTTCAATGGCAGCATGATGCTTCTCCTCCTCTGGGAAAGCGCCTACGAGCAGATCGAACGCCGCCGCACCCGGCGAACGCTGGAGCGCTACGTCTCGCGCAACATCGTGGCCGAGCTGCTCGATAATCCCGCCACGCTGATCGACACCCTTGGCGGCGCACGGCGCGAGGTGGCCATGCTCTTCGCCGATCTGCGCGGCTTTACCAGCCTGGCCGAGCGTCTCGAAAGCACCGAGCTGGTCCGGCATTTGAACGAGTATTTCTCGGAAATGGTGCCGCGGATTTTCCGGCACCTGGGCACTTTGGACATGTTCTTCGGGGACGCCATCATGGCTGTCTGGGGCAACCTCAAGACGCGCGGCCCCGCCGTGGACTGCCAGGCCGCGGTCGGGACAGCTCTGGAAATGGTGCAGGGTCTGCGCATCCTGAACGAACGCTGGGGAGCGCTGGGGCGACCGGCTCTCACGATGGGAATCGGGATTCACCACGGCGAAGCGGTGGTCGGCAGCATCGGCTCGGAAGAAAAAATGGAGGTCACGGTGATCGGCGATGCCGTCAATCTCGCCTCGCGGCTGGAGGGAACGACCCGGGAATTCGATGTGGAAATTGTGATCAGCGAATCCGTGGCCAAGTTTCTCGATGAGGCGTATGTGCTCCAGCGGCTCGGGCAGGTCAAAGTAAAGGGGCGCCATCAGGCCATCACGATATTCGCGGTCCACGCCCGCGAGGGGGCGGCGGCGGATCTGCCCAGCTATCTGCAGGCGTTCGGCTCTGGCCTCGATCACTATGAAGAGGCGGCATTCGCCGAGGCGGTGGAGGATTTCCAGACGGCGGCGGATCTTCGGCCGGGCGATCTTTGCGCGGTTCGTTTCCTGAGATTGTCCGCCCAGCTACGCGAGAGCCCGCCGGGAAGCGAATGGACGAGCGTCTTTGCGATGGAGAAAAAGTAAAGCCTGACGGGGCGTGTCACCGGTTCTCCCCCCCCCCCCATGGCAGGGCTCAGCCGCTGGGTGGATCGCCTACTCCGTCGCTCTACGATATAGATCGAGGTCTTCGTTTGTTAATTTATCGGGCGGGACAAGTTGATAATGCTTCTCCGAGGCAATGCGCAGGCCTTCGGAAGCGGAGATAAATTCGAACAAAGCAATTCCACCATCGGGGAGAAATTGTGCCCCGATAGGGCGGCAGATAAGGGTGGGAAATTTAGTTTCACAAAGAGCTATATCCTGCTCGATCTGCACGATGCCCATTCGGTCTTTGCCTCCCTTCGCCTGGACCGGAAAGACAAAATGTGCGCCGCGCCGGTCGAGGCCGACGTAGATCTCATCGGTTTCGATCTGACCGAGACTTTTCGTCGTCGTGCGAAGATGGTTCTGGAGAGAATAGCACGTAACTCCGGTGAACACGTCGATCAAGCGGTTGTAACGAAGCTGGGCTAAGAGCGCCTGCTCATCGTTGAGAGCATATCGCGCGATGATTCCCGGTGTCGAATCAGGCACTTTGATCCGCCAAAGTGATGAATTTGGAATCACGCTCCATTCGCGCTCTAACGCGAAACAATAGAGCCCTCGCCCGGCCAAGCGGATAATCCATTCTTTTCCCGCGGGAGCGAGCTTGGAGATACTAGCTGGAAAGGGAGACCGGAAGCGAAACGTATAAAGGATGTCTCCGGGATTCTTCGGGAGTTCGATCTTCAGTTCCGCCGCAACCCGTTCAATTTCGCTGCGCCCGAAAGGAACTTCCGCCGCTCCGGCGGTATAGTGATCGAAAAATATCCTCTCGAGGATCTGAGTGTATCGATTGCCTTGTTTAGTCATGTTCTATTTTCCTTTCCAGTGCAGGATGACGATCTCTTCGCGCAGCTGCGCGCGCGTGGCAGTAGCGAGGCGAGTGCGGAAAAGAACAATATCTTCTACGGTATAGCCTAGACGTTCAGCGAGAGAGGCGAGCAGTTCGCCCGTGCGGATCATGATGCGAAGATAGGATGCCTGGTCGCCCACGACATAGGCCAGCCGTGCGCCGGGGCGGAGGGCAGGACGCAACCCGGCGAGATGCCGGGCCATGCCGCCGAAGTATTGTTTAGTCACTTTAGCGTAGAGGCGCTCGAATCCGCTGGTCTTGCCGAGTTCGATGCGCCGGGCCTCAATTTCATTAGCGATCCGCTGTATCTCGGGATGGTCGGCGACGAGAGCGTCGTCCGTGTCTCCCTTGTAAATATTGCGGGTGTTCGACCGCAGGAGCATTCCGCGTTTGAGGGTCTGGAGTTCGGCCTTCGAGGAGATGAAACCGAGCAGCACACTTTCGAGGCGGGTGGTGCGGGTGTAGTCTTTTTCATTGGGGTAGGGCGGGGACGTGATGACTCCTGAAACGGATCGGGGCTCCAGCAGACCGGACTCATCTCGCGAGTCGCCGTGATGGACAAGGCATGGAATCAGTTTGCGGTCCTGCAGTTGATCGAGATCGTCGGCCATCTGTGCGACCCGACTCGACCAGGCGGAAACTACGGGCGCGTCGTCTTTCTTCGGTCCCACACCTACTTCCGGGCCGAAATGAAGGTTGCCGATGGAGGTGACCAGTTCGCGGGCGACGGCCAGGCGCAGGACGGGTGCCGTGCCGGGGGTGGCGTGACGATCTATCACTTCCAGCAGGGTGAGCACTTTATGCAGCGGGCGCGGACTGATCGAGTTGGTGAGCAGCAGCCGCGCTTCTTCCTCGGGCAGGGACCGCAGCGGCATCTCTGCATTGTTTTCCTGGACGAGCAGAGGCTGGCTGTCGTCGATGATGCCTTCACCTTCCAGTGTTTCCAGTGCGTCTTCGGCAATGGTGCGGGCGACCTCCCGCAGGCGGCGGGGAGACACAGACCAGTTGCTTTTTGTCTGTCCGGCGAAGTGCGCCATCGGGTGCGCTTCGATCCCGATGCTGGGAATGCCGAACTTTTTGCATTCCACCACGGTCGTGCCAGTCCCGCAGAAGGGATCGAGCACCAGATCGTTCTTGGCGAGGGCGAAACGGTCGAGCACATCGCGCACCAGATGCGGCGGATAGGAGAGGACAAACCGATACCAGTCGTGCGCCGGGCGGTCCTCTGGGGCGAGTCGATTCGTCTCCTTGACTGTGTAGGCTGGGCGTTCCGGAACGGTGGTTTTAGGGCGAAGCGCGCGGGCCGGCATTGGTCGATGTTATCCCCGTTGGAGCGGCGGGCTCAATGTCGGGACTGAGAAATCTCCGGAGCGTCGAGGAAACTTCGCACGTCGCGGCTTACGCTGGACTGCCAGACCATGAGCGGGTGGGCGACGATCCAGTGATGCGAGCGTTCGCCGACGGGCAGGATCGAGCTGGTGGCTGGCACGATCATGAGATCAAGCGGGGTCCAGACGGATAGGAAACGGACGCGATCGAGCGCGGTGGTGTCGCCATTTAAGTCACGCAGGAACCTGCTGCCGGGACGCATCTGGCGACAGGCCGGGCGCGCCAGCAAATAGGCGGTGTACGTGCCGCGATGCGGGCTGGCGATGGTGACAAGACTGCCTACGCGGTCGTCCCAGCCGAGGCGCTGCACGAGGTAGCGACAGACCAGCCCGCCCATGCTGAAGCCGACCAGATCGACGGGCTGACCGGGCGCGGTTTCGTTTTCAATCAAGGTGGCGAGTTGCTTGGCCAGTTCGTCGATGCCGGCCTGGCCGAAGCTCGGGCGCAGGGTGACAGCGTGCGCGACGCGCCCGTTTTGCTGCAAATATCTCGCCAGCCGCTGCATCTTCCGACCGGTGTCTTTAAAGCCGTGGACCAGAATGACCGGTCGGGAGAGTTTATCAGACATGCGCAAGGGAGAGAGATGCGGAGGGCCTTTCTTGCTCCTACTCATAATCGGTTCGCTGCCTTGTGCTTCAATAGGAGGGAGCCCGATTAAGATTAAGAGTAAGAGCAGGATTAAGAGTGGCAGCTTACGCTCAGACATTGGATTTCTCCGCGGCGGATTCAGATTTGAGCCGCTTCAGCCGCGCCAGTTCCCCGAGATACTGCGGG
>JBGTNO010000139.1:0-7406 GCA_041743065.1 Chthoniobacterales bacterium | reverse complement strand
CCGCGCTGGCCATCTGCTGCGGTCTCCTGTTCTTCCAGCGTCCGGAGCCGCCCGCCTTTCCGGCGGAGGTCTCCGTCGCCGTGCTCAACCCCACCGGCGACGCCCCGGTCGAGGGGGAAGCGGTGGTCGTCTGGGATCCGGCGACCCAGACGGGCCGGCTGGATCTGGCGCGCATGCCCCGGCTCGACGGCGCGAAGGATTACCAGCTCTGGGTGATCGATCCGCGGTATGCTGATCCGGTCGATGGAGGGGTCTTCCAGGTGGACGCCGCGGGGACAGCCCGCTGGGTGTTTCAGCCGAAGTCCGCAGTCGGGGATGCGCCGAAGTTCGCCATCAGTGTGGAGCCGGAGGGCGGGTCGGTCAAAGCGCGGGGGCCGATCATCATGGCCAGCCGGTAGCGCCTGCCGTTCTGGATCCCTCGTGCCCAAGCTCTGCTTGGGCACGCCCTTGTCCCCGAAGCTCCCGCTTCGTAACCGTCCACCCGCAGGACACGCGCCCCACTCGCAAGTTGCCGTCCTCCCTCACAAGCGGGGACGCATGTGCCACGGGATCCCGCATAGTTTTCAATTAAACGCATCCAATCCGGGGTGGCCGGCGAAGTTTAGACTGACAGCGCACATCAGGTCCGCTGTCACAACTATACACATATGATTAAACAACTGTCTGTCCTCACCGCCGTCCTCTCCCTGACCTTGCTCGGAACCGTTTCCAGCCAGGCCGGAGAAAAATCCATCTACGAAACCGCCGCCAGCGTCGATACCTTCAAGACGCTGACCGCCGCGATCGACGCCGCCGATAAGAAAACGATGCTGGATACCGATAAGGGTCCGTTCACCGTTTTCGCTCCGACCGATGAAGCGTTCGCCGCCCTGCCCGAAGGCACGCTCGACGACCTGCTCAAGCCCGAGAACAAAGAGAAGCTCGGCAAAATCCTCGCCTACCACGTCGTGCCCGGCAAAGTGATGGCCGCCGATGTGAAGACGATGAAGGCTGCCACGGCCAACGGAGCCGAACTCGACATCAAGGTCGATGGCGACACCGTCATGGTCAACGATGCCAAGGTCGTCAAGACCGACATTCCCGCCACCAACGGCGTGATCCACGTCATCGACAAAGTGCTGCTGCCGCCGATGTAATCCAGCGTTCCCGCGCTTCCAAACCCTCGTTTCGCGTTCGTGAAACGAGGGTTTTTTTTGGGTCGCGACCTACTTCCAGTCGCTGACGATCCGGTCGTCCCCGGCTTTGGTCAACTCGGGCAGCACGATATGCTCTTCGCCGATCATTTGCCGTTCTGAGGCGATCTTCTGGACCTTTTGATAAAGAGCGATCGGCGCGCGATCGAGCGGCAGGAGCATGCGCGACGCTTCGTAGCCGGGCCAGATTTTCGGCAGGTAAAGCAGCAGGCTGGTCATCATACCGGCCGTGAGCAGCCCTCCAAAGAGGCAGCCCGCGATAAACCCGAAAGCGCGTTCGATAAACAGGGGATAGGCCGGAACGAAGCGCCCGTTCAGCGATCGGAGCAGCCCGTAGAGCGGCGCAAAGACCCCCGCGAAGAGCGCCCAAAAAGCCGCGAAGGCCACATCCTTCGAGTCGCCGCCCAGCAGTCCGCTCAGCCAGACCGACGCGGGAAACCAGAATCGCAGCGCCACCATCATCGCAAAAAAAGCCAGCCCCGCGGCGACTGTCTGCACAAAGAACCCGGCTTTCGCGCCTTCGCGGCCCCAGAACAGGACCGTCAGGATGGCCCCCAGGCTGATCGAAATTTCCAGCATCAGGTGGCCTCCAGCACTTCCTCGATACTGGTCACGCCCGCCAGGGCCTTCTCGGCGCCGTTTTGCCGATAGTCGATGAACCCGCGCTCATCGGCCATCTCCAGCAGGTCCTCGTGCCCGGCCCCGCGGGCGATCGCGCCCCGCATGGCATCGTCGAGAATGATGATTTCGAAGATGCCCGTGCGGCCCAGATAACCCATTTGATTGCATTCCGGGCATCCGCCGGGCCGATAAAGCGTGGCTCCCTCGGAAATGGCCACGCCCAGCTCCATGAGTTCATCGCCCCTGGCCGCGTACGGTTCCCGGCAGTGCTCACAAAGCACGCGCACCAATCGCTGGGCGACCAGCATGAGCAGACCAGAGGAAAGCTGCGACCGCTCCACGCCCATTTCCTCCAGCCGGGTGACGGTCGCCAGCGCGTCCTTGGTGTGCAGCGTGGTGAAAACAAGGTGTCCGGTCAGCGCCGCCCGGAGCGCGATCTTGGCGGCTTCGGCGTCCCGCATTTCGCCGACGAATATCACGTCGGGATCCTGGCGCAGCAGCGAACGCAAACCCGCTTCGTAGGTCACGCCCGCCTTCACGTTCACCGGAATCTGGGTGGCGCCGGGCAGCTCATATTCGGCCGGATCCTCGATCGTCATGATGTTCAGCTTGGCCGCGTCCAGCTTGCTCAAGGCGGCATAAAGGGTGGACGTCTTGCCCGAGCCGGTCGGCCCCGTCACGATGATCATCCCGGCCCGGGAATGGATCGCGCGATGGAAACGCTCCATCATTTCCGGGGCCATGCCGACATCGCTCAGATCGAAGAGCCCGCCCTTCCGGTCCAGAATGCGGATGACCAATTTCTCGCCGAAGATGGAGTTGGCCGTCGCCACTCGGAAATCCACCTCGCGCAAATCCGTCTTCACCCGGAAGCGGCCGTCCTGCGCCTTGCGCTTCTCCGCCACGTCGATCTCGGCCAGCGTCTTGAGAGCGGAGACGACGCGCAGGCCTTCGGCGCGGGCCAAGGTGGTCATCTCCGCCAGCACCCCATCGACGCGGAACCGGACCCGATAGTTTCCTTCCTGCGGTTCGATGTGGATATCGCTCGCGCGGCGCACGATCGCCTGTTCGAGAGCCTGGCGGGCGAGTTCGAGGCCGGTCCCCTCCTCCAGGTCTCCACCGAAGACAGAGCGATCCTCCTCCATGAATTGCAGATGGATACTCTGCGCCGCCTGCGAGCCCGGCTGGAAAAAGCCCTGACCTTCCAGAATGGCGCGATTCTGAGCGGCGGCCGCGCCGGGCTTTTGAAAAATCCGGGCGGTTAAATAGGCGATAAATCCAAGCCCGGGCAGCAACGCGGCCACCGTGTTCCAGCCCGAGGCGGCCCGCCCGCGCTCGGCGAGATCTTTTTGCAGCCAGACGAGATGCGCCGCCCAGAGCAGGAAAATGGCCCCCGCGACCGCCAGCAGAATGTCAAACTTCGGATCGCGCAGGTCCTCGGGCAAAGGAGCCGGAGTGGGCAGGGCGGCGACCGGAGCTGGTTCCGTCCGTTCGGGCGCAGGCGCGATTTCCTCGGGCGTCGCTTCCGGCAGCGGTTCGAAGGTCACCTCAGGCTCCGGTGTCGCGGACGGCTCGGGCGTGGGAGTCGAGGGCGGAGTCAGCGGCTTTCCATCGACCAGGGCGATCGAGGAGGCCGGCAGCGTGACCACGCCGAATTTGGTTTTGATCCGCCACTGCGCCTCGCCGCGCGAAATCACCTCGGCCTTTTGATAGCTCGCCCCGCTTTTCAGGACAATCGTCTCCGCGCGGGCAGCCGGCACGATTCCCACCACCGCCACCACCAGAATTATGCGACCTAGGTTCGAGGGAATCACCGCCCTCTATCTGTCCGCGATGCTCTATCTAGTCAATCCTGAAAGGCGACTGGCCCTGCGCCTCATCAAACTGTTCCGGATTCACCAACCGATTGCACGAGATAATCAGACCGGCGCCCCCTCCCGCGTTTCGCGCAGCGAAACCTCTACAGCCGTGCCGCCAGCAGGCGCTCGACGTGTTTCGCCAGCAGATCGAACTCCAGATTAACCGCGTCCCCTACCCGTAGATCGCCTAGATTTGTCTCCGCCAGCGTGTGCGGAATCAGCCACACTGCCAGCGCCTCCTCCGCCAGTTCCGCGATGGTGAGGCTGACGCCGTTCAGCGCGATCGAGCCCTTCATTACCGCGTAGCGGGCCTGCTCCGGCGGGATCCGCACCTCCAGCCGATGATCCGGCCTGCGCGCCGAAAAATCCATCACCTCACCCGTCGCATCGACGTGTCCCTGCACAAAATGTCCGCCCAGCCGGCCTCCCACCGCCACCGCCCGCTCCAGGTTGACCCGCTGGCCGACGGTCCGGCTGCCGAGGCTGGTGCGGTCGAGCGTTTCCGCGAGCAGGTCGAATTGCAGCACCGCGCCCTCCCGCTCGGTCAGCGTGAGGCAGCAGCCATCGATGGCGAGACTGTCCCCAAGCCCGATGTCGGCGGCGACCCGCGGCGCGGTGATGGCCAGCCGCGCGCCCCGTTCCCGGCGGTGGAGGCTTTCGACGCGGCCCGTTTCTTCAATGATGCCTGTGAACATGCCTCATTTCAGCCTTGCCCGACGGCTGGGGCGAGGAGAAATCCCGCGAAGCCGCCGCCGCACGCGTCCACCGTCGCGTCGCGCGCCGTATTGCTTTGAATTCCCAACGATGCTACCTAATTCTGTCATGGCCGTGATCTCGAACCCCGCTCCCCATGTTGTCGCGCTGGAAGGCGAGATCGATCTGCACGAATCACAGTCGGTGAAGGAAGGCATCTCGCCGCTCATCGAGCAAAAGCTGCCCAAGATCCTGATCGACCTGAGCGGGGTCTCCTATATCGACAGCTCCGGCATCGCCGTGCTGATCGACGGGCTGCAGCGCACGCAATCCTATGGGGGGCGGCTCCTCCTCTGCGGGATGCGAGAGACGGTGATGAATATCTTCCAGATCGCCCGGCTCGATCAGGTTTTCCCGATCTTTCCCGATGTCGCTGCGGCCGAGAGTGCGGCTTGACGAACTAGCCTGAATTCCCGGGATTCACTGGCTTTACGGGATGGGAAAAAGAGGGCGGGCAGGCCGGACGGGCGGCGGCCTTTTTAAGAGTTTCCTTTCTCCCCTTTAGTTTGCCGGGCATCGCGCACCGCCGCGAGGAAGAAAAGCCCGGCGGCTACGCAGATGCAGGAGTCCGCCACGTTGAAAGACGGCCAGTGTTTTCCCCCGACATGGAAATCGAGGAAGTCGATGACGTGCCCGAGCAGAATGCGGTCGGTCAGGTTTCCGAAGATGCCGGAAATGAGCAGCGCGACGGCCAGCCGGGAGAAGAGATCGGTGAAAGCGCCGCGAAACCAGGCCAGGAGCAGCCCGAGCGCGACCAGCGCGGATAGGATCATGAAAAAGGTGTTGCTGTTGGAAAAGGAGCCAAAAGCCGCGCCGGTATTGGTGACGTGCGAGAGGTTGAAGAAACCGGGGATCACCTCGCGGGCGCTGCCATAGGGAATGCCGGTGCGCGCCAGATATTTCGTCAGCTGGTCCAGCAGATAAAGCGGCAGCGTGAGAGTAAGCAGTAATTTCATAGCGGAAACGAACTAAACGGGATTTCGGGGATTAACGGGGTTAATCCGGTTAATCCAGTCAATCCTGTTTAGTTCGCAACCGCCTCCGCGCAACGGTCGCACAGTTCGGGGTGCGCGGGTTGCTGGCCGACGCTCTCGCGGTGACGCCAGCAGCGGGCGCATTTGGGGCGGTCGGTTAAAGTGATACTGAAGCGATTCGCATCACCTAATCTAAGTTTCAGCTCCCCCACGATCAGGATTTCCTCCAATTCTGGAATAATCTCGTTCAACGAAGTGAAGAAGCTTTCATCTGTGACTTCTAATTCAACTTCCGCCTCTAATGCTTTTCCAATTTTTTTCTCAGCCCGGACTTTTTCAATTTCCTGCCCCAGTTCGCTCCGGATACCCAAACATTTCGCCATCGAGTCTAGTGCGTCTTTATCCGGTGCCGACTGTTTAACTTCCGGGAACAACTCGAGATGCACTGAGTCTGTATTTCCCGCGAAACGCCAGGCCTCATCGGCGGTGTAGGCCAGGATCGGCGCGAGCAGCCGGCAGAGGGCGTCGAAGACGCGTCGCATGGCAAACTGCGAGGCGCGGCGGCGCGGCGAATCCGGCCGGTCGCAATACAGGCGGTCTTTCGTGATGTCGATATAGAGGCTGCTCAGATCGACCGCGCAGAACTGATTCAGCGCATGATAAACGCGATGGAATTCATAGCTCTCGTAGGCTTCGCGACAGGTGGCAATTGTTTCCTGGAGACGCGCGAGGATCCAGCGGTCGATCAGCGGAAGGTCGGCGGGTTCGGTGCCGTCGTAGTCGCTCAGGTTCGCCAGCAGGATGCGTAGGGTGTTGCGGATGCGCCGGTAGGTGTCCGAGAGCCGCGTGAATTGCTCCTCGGAAAACGGCACATCGTCGGTGTAGTTCACGCTGCTGACCCAAAGCCGCACGATGTCCGCGCCATGCTTGTTCACGAAATGCATCGCGTCCATCGGCTTCTGGTAGCTGCTCGATTTGGAGATTTTTTTGCCGTCCACATCGACGACGAAACCGTGAGTCAGGACCGCGCGATACGGCGCGACGCCGTTCATCGCGACCGAGGTCATGAGCGACGACTGGAACCAGCCGCGATGCTGATCCGTCGCCTCGATGTAAAGGTCGGCCGGGAAGCGCAGCTCGGGATGTTTCCGCACGACCGCCTCGTGGCTGATGCCAGAATCGATCCAGACATCGAGCGTGTCGGTGCGCCGCGTGGTGCCGGCGGGCAGGCCGAGCTTTTCGGCCATGGCGGCATCGTCGAGCGCGAACCAGATGTTCGTCCCGTGCTCGGCCACCAGGTCGGCCACACGCCCGATCAGCGCCGGATCGAGGATGACCTCGCCCTCCGCCGTGTAGAAAACCGGCAGCGGCACGCCCCAGGTGCGCTGACGCGAAATGCACCAATCGGGCCGAGACTCGACCGTGCCGTGGATGCGGTTGCGGCCCCAGGGCGGGATCCATTTCACCTTATCGATCTCCGCCAGCGCCTGCTCGCGGAAGGCATCGATGCGAATGAAAAACTGCTCCACCGCGCGAAAAACGATCGGCGTTTTTGAGCGCCAGCAATGCGGGTAAGAGTGAGTGTAGTCCTCGCGCCCGAGCAGATGTCCGCCCACCGCGAGGTGATCGACGATGAGCGGGTTCGCCTTGAAAACGTAGAGTCCTTCCCATTCCGGCACGCCCACTTCGTCAGTGAATTTCCCATTATCATCGACGGGGGAGAGCACCGGGAGGCCATTCTGCAGGCCCGCGATGTAGTCATCCGCGCCGTGCCCAGGAGCGATGTGAACCTGGCCGGTGCCCGTTTCCATAGTCACGAAACCGGCGGTGATGACTTTTGACGTGCGGTCGAGAAAAGGATGCTGCGCCTCCGAGCCGGTGAGCTGTTCGCCGGTAAAAACGCCGAGCTCTTTTTGCAGAACAAGGCCGGTCGCCCGCTGGAAGCTCTCCAGCAGCGCCCGCGCCACGATGAGGGGGAGCGCGGGCGCCTCGCCTGCCGTGGCCGG
>JBGTNO010000138.1:0-6715 GCA_041743065.1 Chthoniobacterales bacterium | reverse complement strand
CGATACCGGTCTGGAGAAATCGGGCCATCCCCGCGCGGTGCGCCTCGCGCAGGTCGGGTGGCACGATGAGCGCGGCCATTTCCTGGCCCACGGCCTCGGCCCGGGTGTAGCCGAAGATGGCCTGCGCGGCGGGATTAAACTCCTGCACGATCCCCAGGTGATCGATGGTGATGATGCCATCGAGCGCGGAATCGAGGATGGCGCTTTTGAACGCCTCGCTCTCGCGCAGAGCGCGGTCGGCGGCGACGCGGGCGGTGATGTCGCGCGAGTTCACCACGATGCCGCCGATGGCGGGATCGGACAGCAGATTCTTGCACAAAGATTCCAGCGTGCGCCAGGAGCCGTCCAGATGGCGGAACCGGAATCGGACCTCGCGGAGGCCCCCGGCCTCAGCCGCGACTTCCTGGAAAGAAGCGCCGATGCCGGGCAGGTCTTCCGGATGGACAAACTCGAAGGCGCTCCGGCCGATGATCTCATCGGGCGGCCAGCCGAGCACGCGCTGGAGCGAGGGGCTTTCGTAGAGGATGGTGCCGTCCGCGCCGAGGATGGTGACGACATCGAGGGAATTGTCGGTGAGCGCCCGAAAGGTCGATTGGCTCTGCCGGGCGCTTTCGGCCCCGGTCCGCAACCGCCGCAGGACAAAAAAACCGGCGACCATCGCCAGCAGAGTGCTGAAGAGAATGGTGACGAAATGCGACTCCCACTTGGTCAGTTCGGGCAGGAAAAGTTCTTTGAGCCACTCGTAAACAAACATCCCCGCGAGCATGGCCAGCGCGGTCAGGGCGAGCGGGTAGGCGGTGCGCCGGATCACGGGGCGCCCTCCGCGGGGGCGAGTAGTTTCTCCAGCATGGCGAGAAATTCCGGCACGTCCAGCGGCTTGGTCAGGTAATCGCGCGCGCCGGCCTCCCGCAGGCGCGCGATCTGGCGCGGGGTCGCGTCCGCGCTGAGAACGACGACGGGGATCTCGCGCGTCCGTTCGGAAAGCTGGAGGCGGCGCAGAATCTCGTCGCCCATGATGTCGGGCAGGTGAAGATCGAGCAGGATGAGATCGGGCCGATGTTCGCGGGCGAGTTCGAGCCCGAGCTGTCCCTGCGTGGCGGCGAGGAGCTTGAGGCCGGGGCGGAGGAGGAGGAGGCGCTCGATCAGTTTCAGGTTCGACAAATTGTCCTCGATGTAGAGCACGGTCCGCGCCATGGGAGCCCCCGGCGCGGGCGGCAGCGGAGTGCCGTGCTGGCGCTGGTGGGCTTCGACAGGGGATTCGGCGAGTGGGAGGCTGACGGTGAAGGTGGAGCCTTGCCCCACCACGCTTGCGGCAGTGAGTGTGCCGCTCATTAGCTCGGTCATCTTGCGGGAGAGGGACAGGCCAAGACCGCTCCCTTCGATCCCGGTGGTCTCCGCGCCGAGCCGGTCGAAGGGGGTGAAAAGACGTTCCAGTTTCTCCGGCGGGATGCCAAGCCCGGTGTCGGAGATGACGAGGCGGAAAGCTCCCCCGTCCGCCCCGTTAACGGGAGCTCGCTGGTGGCAGGCGATGGTGATCGCGCCACGGGGCCGGTTGTATTTGATGGCGTTCGAAAGCAGGTTGAGGACGACCTGCTTGAGGCGCTGCCGGTCCGCCAGGATGTGGCAGTCGCAGTCCATGGGCGCCTTTTCCACCCGCACTTCGAATTGGTCCGCGAGCGGCTGGGCCAGGGCGCGCGCCTCCTCGATCACGGCGGCGGCGTTGACCGATTCGGGCGAAAGGCTCATCCGGCCGGCCTCGATGCGGGTGATGTCGAGGACCTCGTTGATCAGGCCGAGCAGGTGCCGGCCGCCGCTCAGGATCTGGCCGACGCTCTCTCGCTGGCGCGGGGTCGGTTCGTCCATTTCCAGCAACTGTCCGAAGCCGAGGATGGCGTTGAGCGGGGTGCGCAACTCGTGGCTCATGCGGGAGAGAAATTCGCTCTTGGCCCGGTTGGCCCGCTCGGACTCGTCGCGAGCCCCGCTCAGGGCGGTGGCGGCTTCGCGACGTTCCGTCACGTCGGAGGCGATGCCGGCGATGCGGATGACCTCGCCCGCTTCGTTGCGGATGGGGAACCCGGTGTCGCGCACCCAGCGGACGGAGCCATCGGGACGCACGACGCGGTATTCCTCCTCGTAGTCGCCGGTGGCGGCCTGCGAGATGATGGCCTCCGTCACCCGCTGGCGGTCGTCTTTATGAATACTCGCGATCCGTTCCAGAGGATCGGCGTAAACACTCTCGCAAGACCGGCCCCACACCCGCTCATAGGCGCGGCTGACGAAAAACACCTCCCGCCCGTTCGTTGAAGTCATCCAAAGGACTTCGCCGAGATTTTCCGCAAACTGCCGGAAGCGCTCCTCGCTATGCCGCAGCGCGGTCGTCGAGCGCTCGCGTTCCAGCGCCTGAGCGGCCCTGCTCCCTTGGAGCCGGCGGGCGTAGAAGACGGTGGCACCGACCAGCGCGAGGAAGAGGGCGCTGAGGAGATACTGGAGACGATCGAGGGCGATGCCGTGCGAGGCGGTTTCCGCCAGCAACTGATTTTCGAGCGCCCGGCTTCGATGGAGCATCCGTCGGATCGAAGCGGTGACCCGGTCTGTCGCCCGGTTCATGGCGGCTAGCGCGGCCGCGGCTCCCAGAGTATCGTCGGAGAAACGAGCGAAGACTTCGGCGGCGCGATTACTGGCCGCGGAAGAGGCCGAAGCGGTTTCCTGAAACTCGGAGGTGAAGGCGTGGAAGCGCTCCGGCCCGGCCACGTTCCGCAGTTTCTCGCGCACGGTCAGCAGGCGCTCCTCGAAGATTTGGTGAGCGGCCCACCTTTTCGCCGACTCGCCCGCCACATCGCCGCTCTCGAAGACCTCGTTGCCGGGGGTATTCGCCGCGTCGGCAAAGACGGCCAGATTCGAAAGGTCGGTCCGCACCTCCGACCAGCTCTGATGAATCTTCCCTGATTCCTGAAAGAGGACAATGAGCCGGTGGCTGAGAAAAATGCCGGCCAGGACGCCGACGAGACTCAGCGCGGCTAGCAGGTAAAAGGTGGCGGGCAGCCGGGCGGACGTGGCGGAGGGGGCGCTCATCGGGCGGCGAGCGTCTCATCGACGAGGCGGAGCAGAGCGGGGATGTCGAAGGGCTTGGTAACGTAAGCGCGCGCGCCCGCCGCCAAGAGACGCTCCACTTGGTGGGAGATGGCATCGGCGCTGAGCATGAGCACCGGAATGTCGGCGGTGGCCGGGTCGGCCCGGAGCTGGCGCAGAACCTCATCGCCGGCCATGTCGGGCAGGTGGAGATCGAGCAGGATCAGATCGGGGTGGTGCTGTCGCGCGAGGTCGAGACCGAGGCGACCCTGCATGGCCGAGAGCAGTTCGAGGTGGCGGCGCGTTGCGAAAAGCTGCTCCACCAGACGCAGGTTCGAGAGGTTATCCTCGATGTAAAGAATCCGGGCGGCGCAGCCGGGAGCGGGGAGAGGATCCCGCGGCGCCTGCGCGGCGGACTGGGCCGGGATGGCGGTGGGCAGCTCGCACCAGAAGACGCTGCCGCGCCCCTCTTCGGTCTCCACGCCGATGGCGCCGCCCATCGCTTCGATCAGCGTCTTCGAGAGCGCGAGGCCGAGGCCGGTGCCCTCGACGCCCGTGCGATCGGCCCCAAGCCGCTCGAAAGGAACGAACAGTTTGCCTTGCTTCCCCTCCGCGATGCCGGGCCCGTCGTCTGTGACCGAGATCCGGCAGCGGTCTCCGGTGACGGCGGAATCGACCGTGACCTGGCCGCCCTCGCGGTGATATTTGACGGCGTTGGCGAGGAAATTGAGCAGGACCTGGAGGAGACGCTGGCGGTCCGCGAGCAAATGCCCAGCGCCGCCTTCCGCGGGCACGTTAAGATCGATCCGCCGGGTGTCGGCCAGCGGGCGCACCAGCGCGCAGGCTTCGCGGATGACGTCCCCCACCGAAACCGGCTCGAGCGAGAACTGGAGGCGCCCGGCTTCGATGCCCGAGAGCTGGAGCACTTCGTTGATCAGTTCGAGCAGGTGGCGTCCGGCTTTGAGGATTTGTTCCACGCTGTCCAGGTCGCTCGGTTCCATCCGGTTCATCTCCAAAAGCTGGCCGAAGCCGAGGATGGCGTTGAGCGGAGTGCGCAGTTCATGGCTCATGCGGGAGAGAAACTCGCTCTTGGCCGCGTTGGCCCGCTCGGCCTCCTCTTTCGCCTCGATCAGCTCCCGCTGGGCCTTTTTACTCTCCGTGACATCCCGCGCGGTGGCGTAGAGGAGCTGGCGGTCCACATCCGGTCGGGCTGTCCAGACGAGAGGCTTGTAGCTGCCGTCTTTGCAACGGTAGCGGTTCTCGAAGCGAATCGTCTCCCGCCCTTCACTCAGCCGCCGGGTTTCCGCCAGGGAGGACTCCCGGTCCTCGGGATGGACGAAATCGATGAAGGGAGTGGCCATCATTTCCTCGCAGGTCCATCCGAGGGTCGCTTCCCAGGCGGGATTGAGCCGCTGGAAATAGCCGTCGAAGCCGCTCGTGACCAGCAGGTCCAGCGAAAGCGTGAAGAAGCGGTCCAGCGTGTCCTCGGCGGCCCTCCGCGCGGTGATGTCTTCCGCCAGACCCGCCATGCGGTAGATGCGGCCCTCGCTGTCATAGACCGGAAAGGCGCGGTCTTTGATCAGACGAATTTCGCCATCGGGCCGGACGATCCGGTATTCGATGACGTAACCGCCGGAGTGATTCCTTGTCCGCACTGCCTGCATGACCCGCTGCCGGTCTTCGGGGTGGAGCGACTCGTGCCAGCGGCCAGCGTTCCGGTAAACCTCGGCTGCTTCGATGCCCCAGACCGTTTCAAAAGCGGGGCTGGTGTAGAGAATTTGGCCGCCATCCGCGGCGGCGATCCAGAAGACATCGCCGATGCTCTCGGCCAGCTGCCGGAAACGCTCCTCGCTCTCGTGCCGCGCCTCGCGCTCCCGGTGCTCGTGGGTCACATCGACCTGCAGGCCCACGAAATTAATCAGCCGCCCCTCCGGAGAGAACACCGGGCTGACGGTCAGCTCGTTCCAGAATTCGCTGCCGTCCTTGCGGTAATTCAGCAGCGCCTCGCGGAAAAGGGTGCGGTTCTGGATCGCCTCGCCCATCCGCCGCACCGCTCCGGGATCGGTCTTGGGGCCCTGGAGAAAGCGGCAGTTCTGGCCGAGCACGTCCTCGGCTTCGTAGCCGGTGATCCGCGTGAAGGCGGGGTTCACGAAAACGAGCGGGTTATCCGGCTGGTTCGGATCGCTCAGCACGACGGCGGTCGGCGAGGCTTCGATCGCGGCGGCGAGGCGGGCGTTTTCCTCGAGGGATTCCCGCAGCTCCTCCTCCGCCTGCCGCCGCTCGCGGACTTCGTCGGTCAGCGCGTGGTTCTGCTCGAGCAGGGCGCGATTCAAGAAGCGGGTCTCGAGCAGATGTCCGGTCCGCAGGATGATCTCGGCCGCATCGAACGGTTTGATGATGAAATCCGTCGCGCCCTCGCCCAAGGCCACCCGCCGCGCCTCCTGAGAAGCGTCCGCCGTCAGGATCACCACCGGCAGCGGTTCACCCTCTCCATCGAGGGCGCGCAGCTCCCGGAGCACCTCGTATCCGCTCATTTCCGGCATGATCAGATCGAGCAGGACGAGATCGGGCTGAAATTCCCGGCAAACTTGCGCGGCCTCGTGCGGCCGGGTCAGGCCGCGGATGGACGAATAGCCAGCATGCTTCAGGACTTCGGTGATGACTTCGACCGTCTTGGGCTCATCATCGATGACGAGGATTCTGGCCGCCCCGCGCGAACTCTGGGATATCATATCACATTCCTTCCATCTCTGCCGCGGACGCGGAAAAACGGGCGGGTCCACCGAAGGGAAGGCGCCCGGAACTGCTCGACCGGTCTCATGTTTTTAAAATTATCCTGATTACATAGCAGAGTTCGAGCCTTCCCGCCCACCATCTCGATCTTTTCTGTCGCACCGGCACCGGCACCGGCACCGGCAGGAATTCGGTCCCGCGGGTCTGATCGCGCCCTTCGGCCTCCCGGCGCCTGGCGCTCACGGTCCATCTGAATCTTCTTCCCATCCCGCATTCGAATTGCAAGGGTGCTCCTCCAATCTTTTCCCCGATGGAGACTGTAGCACGACTTTCCAGCACCTGGCGCAACCGGCAGCTCATGATCGCCGGGTTTCTGGCGGCGTTTGCGCTTTGGTTTCTCTACGACGGCCTGATCGGCTATCCGGCGAAACACGAGCGGTTTCTGGCCCATCAGGAGTTGGTGGAAACGGGTCGGGTTTCGGAATGGCCCCAACTTTCCCGGGAAAAGAACTGGCCGCTGAAGCCGCCGGAGCACGGCTACGGGCCCGAAAAAAGCCGGGAGCAATTCTGGATGGCCGGCATCGCTCTGGCGGGGAGCACAGTGGCGCTGGCCCTGCTGCTCCTGAGCCTGCCGCGCACGATCCGGAGTGACGGGGAGGCGGCTTACAGCGATAAAGGAAAGCGGGTGCCTTTCTCCGCCGTGACCAGCGTGAACAAGAAAAAGTGGGATTCGAAAGGAATCGCAGTCGCCCATTACCAAGCAAACGGCAGCGCGCGGAAGCTGGTCATCGACGACTACAAGTATGCGGGGGCGGAGAAGATTCTCGCGCAGATCGAGGAGCATCTCGGCCCGGCGTCGCCCGCCGCCACTCAGCCCGACGCGCCCGCCCGGTCGTGACGCGTCTCGCCGCGG
>JBGTNO010000137.1:0-8006 GCA_041743065.1 Chthoniobacterales bacterium | reverse complement strand
TACCGCGCCGCCTGGCGGCTCATCGACTTCGAGTTGCCCGAAGCCCGGGCCAAAGACCGTGCCGCCACCTTCGCCTGGCGGCTCAACCGCGGAAAGCTGCGCGCCGCCCGCCGCCGCGAAGGCCGCTACCTTCTGCGCACCAACCTCTGCGGCAAAGACCCCGCCGAGCTGTGGAGCTTCTACATCCAGCTGACCGAGATCGAAGCCGCCTTCAAAAACCTCAAGGACGACCTGAACCTGCGCCCCGTCTATCACCAGCGTGAAGACCGCATCGAGGCCCACATGTTGATGCTACGCGCGCCGCGCTGCGCACCCTTCGGGCTGCCTTCGGCAGTCTGTCTCGCGGCTTCCGCCGCCGCTCGGCTCATCTCGTTCCTGGCTTACTGCCTTCACGTCACCCTTCGCGCCCGCCTGCGGCCTCATGCTCCCGGGCTGACCCCGCGCGCCGTCCTCGACAAGTTCGCCGCCATGCAGATGCTCGACGTCCACTTCCCGACCACCAAAACTCCGCCTCCAACTTCCCGAGCAACCCCCTCCGCGAATCACTTCCCGCGGCCCCATCGCGACGTAGCTGAGCGAACGCTCTGTAGTGAAGACCTTTTGACCCCGGTCCTGAATTTATGCCCTTTCCCCGGTCCTTACACCCCCCGAGTTGAGAAAGTCGGGCTGGAGGCGGTAATCCAGCCCCCAAGCTTGTGGATTGAATCGCGCAGTGAACCTCTTCGGCTCACGAACTACTATGTGCATAGCGGGCGAAAGTTCACCGCGACCATCGGGCGGACGGAACTTTAAGCGAAGCGGTTCGCCGTGTTTGGCTCATTTTTCTGTCACCAGAACAACCTATCAGCGGCGGGTTCTGCCGCTCCGCCCGGGCAAAATTGCGCTGACGCATTGCCGTCCCGTTTGTTAGTTGAGAAGCATGCGTGGATACATATGGGCTGCCACGGGCATTCCGCCGAAGTGCAAGCTCTCCAAGTGGGAGAAACAGGAGTGCGTCGCCGAGGCCGGGCGGTTCATCGACGAGTTCTACCGGCCCGAGTTCATCAAGCCGCCGCCGGACGATCCTGAATGGAACTACGTGATCGATTTTCGCGCGGCTTTTTCCGGTTCCTACCTGCGCTTTTACGCAAAATATGCCTGCCCGAGCCCGCGCGCGATCTCACCGGAGTTCGAGGTGCCGTTTGCGCGGCTGGGCTGTTTCGCTCGCGACCGCTGGAGCCTCTGGGCGCGCCGGCACAACGATCAATGGATGTGCATTCAGCCAATGCCCACGTCGCTCCGGGAATGTTTTGACGCAATGCGGGACAACCCGTGGTTTCACTTCTCTTGAGGCTAAAATCCGCCTTATGCCCACAACCCGCCGCAAGACGCCTGAGCAGTTGATTGCGGAAATGAGACGCTGGCCGGAGACGTGGGCCGGCCTGCCGGAACATGTGCCGCTCGGCGAGGGGTTGGTGAAGTGTTTTGCGCCGTTCGTGCGCAGTCTCGCCGCGAGCGATTTGGCGCCGCCCACGGTGCGCCGGCATTTCGACAATCTCTGGACGCTCGGCGGCTACGTCGTAAAGCAGGCCGGATACTACCCGGAGAACCTCGAACGCACGGCCGAGGCGCTGCTCGACGAGGAGCTCGCCCCCGATGAGGGCCCCTGGATCGCCGATTCTACGGAAGCCGAGCAGCGTTCGCTCGACGCCACCTGCCGCAAGTTCTACAAGTTCCGTCACGCCTGATCCGCCATGCGCCTCTTCCGTTCATCCGACCCCATCGAAAGCTACAAGCGGCTCCGTGCCACCGGACGGGAACTTGTCCCGAAGATCCTCAAGGCGACGCGCGACAGCGGTCACGACATGCTGAAGGCGGCGAGGAAAATCACGCTGCCTGTGCAGGGGCGGACGTTGATCTTCGACGACGAGACGGATCAGAACGCGCTGATGGATTTCTTCATCCACGAGTTCCGCGCCGGCGGACGGCGGGTGGTGGATTGCTGCGATCCCGAGGCGATGGGATTGTCGCCGGACGAGCGCGACCTGCTCGAAGCGCATCGCCACGCCCGTGCTTCGCTCTTCGCGGTGGAAAGCGTGGATGGGCGCAACGCCCAGCTCCGGTTGCGCGACCTTCTCGAGCCGCAAGCGCCGGAGGTGATGCTCTCGGATCTTTCGATGAGTTCGATACCGGAAGCCGCCGGCGAATTGCTGATCTACACCCGCGTGCTGGCCTGCCAGGGCATCGAGATGGGCGCCGGCTCGTTCTTCGGCTTTTCCGCGCGCCATCGCGACCGACTGCTCGAAGCGCATGCTGCCCGAATGGAATCCGTCACGCCGGGCGAGCGCTCGGAGCGCACGTTCATATTCTTCTATCAGCGCCATCGCGACTTTGGCGAAGCGCAGGCCTACGCTTGAATGCTCCGATCGGAGCGTGGCCGCTGCGGTTCGCGGTTGCCGGTCCGGAATTGCGTGGGCGATTCGCCCGCGAGCTTTTTGAAGACGCGGTTGAAATGCGGGATGGATTGGAAGCCGACGGCGTAGGCGACCTCGCCCACGCGCATCTCGGGGTTTCTCAAAAGCTGCTGCGCCTGCTCAATACGGATGCGCGCGAGGTAGTCGGTGAAGCTCTGCGCGGTCGCCTTCTTGAACATGCGGCTGAAGTAACTGGCGCTGACCTTCGCCGCGCGCGCGACCTCCGGCAGCGAGACGGGCTCGTGCTTGTGCTCCTCGATGTATTGGCGACCCCGCACGATGGCCGGCGATTCGCCGTCGAGACCGGCGGCGCGGAACTGCAGCGCCGTTGCCGAAGCCTGCCCGGCAAACATGATGAGCACGCGCACGATGGCCTCGTGACGTTTTGGCGAGAGCGCCGGGCTGTTGAAGAGAGCCTTTCGCAGGGCATCGCGGTCGCGCTCGATCTTCCATCGGTCGAACATGGAGAGCGTTTGCTCGAACTGTTCCTCGCTCGGCTCGTCGAGCGTGAGCGGCCCGAACTTCACGAAACCGAACGTCTCGCCATCGATTCGCAGCGGCACGGCGGTCTGGCAGAGTCCGCCGAGACACGTCACGGATTGCGGCCCGGCCACCTTCCGCCGCTCGACCTGTTTCTCCGCGTGGGCGCAGGCCACGCATGGCCGACCCGCGCGGATCATCACGTCGCAGAACGCATTCTCGCACTCGCCGTCGGCCTTGTGCGGCGGCCACTCCCCGATCAAGAGCAGCCGGACTTCCATCCCGATGACTTCCCGCAATGCCTCCGTCTGCGCACGCACCTCCGCGCTCGCCGCGAGGCGCGAGACGAGGCTGCGGGAGATGTCGTTCGTCACGGGAGGAATCTCAGTGTGAATGCTGCGGGCCATCCGGACCAGTGCTGGTTGAACCCATCGCGGGCGAAGCGACGCCCGCGATGGAAGTGAGCCAACTGGCGAGAGACGGAAAATGGAGGGCACGTCGGCTCATGGGATCACAGGTTACTCCTTTCTAAAACGAGATGACCTGGCCGAATCCCTCACACTTTCTTTCCGTTTCGCGCTTTATGTTCCGCCCCGCGGACTTTTCGTCCCGTGCCGGGTTTTTCGTGAGGGATTACCCGCACCACTCGCGTTATAGATGAATGAAAGCATGGACGACGAATCGCTCGATCATCAGCTCCGCCGACTCGCCGCGCGGCGTCCGCCATCCGCACCCGAAGGCATTGAGGCCGAGGTCTGGCGGCGCATCAGGGAACGGGCGGCTGCGGCTTCGCAATTTCCGGTTTATCTCACTCGCCGGGCGTTTGCCGGCTCGCTCGCACTGGCGGCGGCGCTGGGGGTGTCTGTGCCGCTGCTCGGCGACTCCTTGCCGTCCATACGTCCCAGCTCATCGGCGGCTACTTTCGATCGGCAGTTATTTTCAGTCGAAGCTCCCACGCTGCGTCCGGGCCGGTTGATCTCGCAATGGAAGCGATGAATCCCAAACTGCGGCTGGCAGCGCAGTTGCTGGCCGTGGCGGTCGTCGCCGCGCTTTCGTGCTGGCTCACGGGTCGGCTCGTTCGCGAAGACCACGGGGAGCGTGGAATCGTCGATGGGCATTACTCCATCCACGAGGATTTGGGGCTGACCGAGGAGCAGGAGAAATCGCTCGAACCGGTCGAGCGAGCTTATGAGGCGCGGTGGAAGGAACTGGCGGCGCAAATCGCCACCGCGAACATCGAGCTGGCCGATGCGTTGCAACGCGACGAGCAGTGGACGCCAGCGGTCGCGGCTGCGGTGGAAAAGATTACCCGCGCCCAAGGCGAACTCCAGCAGGCGACGCTGGAGCATGTCTTCGCAATGAAGCCGTTCCTGACGCCGGAGCAATACGACCCGGCTCATCCAGCGCTGCGCGGAGGCGCTGAAACGCGAGCAGGATTCACCCGGCGGGCATTGAAAGCGGTCCGCTCAAGAGCGCATTCGTCTGCGCCCGTTCGTCGCGGTCGAGCTTCGCGGCGAGCATCCTCCGGGCACGATAGACGCGCGTTTCCACGGCCTTGACCGAGACGCCGAGCATCTCCGCGCATTCCCCCTGCGGACGCTGCTCGATGAGATGAAGAACGAGCGCGGCCTTCAACGAATGCGGCAGCGAATCAATCGCGGCTTCCAAGCGGTCCAGCGCCTCCTTGCCGAGCGCCTCGTCGCCGGGATGAGGCCGCGGGTCGGGCACGGCGAAAGCCTCGGAGTGCTCGGATTCAAAAAGCCCCGGCACCCACCCGGCAAGGCGCTGCCGCCACTGCGGGCGGCGGAGATGGTCTTTGCAAAGATTTCCCGCGATCCGGTAGAGCCACGACTTGAACCGGCCCGGTCGGTTGAAAGAATCCCGCTTCACGTAGATGCGGACGAAGGTATCCGCCAGCAGTTCACGCGCGTCCTCCGGGTCATCCACAAAGCCGAAGATGAACGCATACAGCCCCTCCTTGTGCCGCGCCATTAAGCGGTCGAGCGCACGACCGTCCGTCCCTTCTTGCAGGGCAGCCATGTCGGAAAGATCGGCATCGAAGAGGTTCATCGCTTCGCGTTTGCCGCCCCTTGGGCAGTTTCCCAAGTATCGCAGGAAACCCTGCCGCAGGCGGTAGGAACAAGCTCTGATAGATGGGTCAGAAAATTCTCTATCGATCACCCGCGTCTCGCGCCGGAACGGGTTCACCCCCGCGCGGGAATCTGATATGACGCGAAACCTCCATGCCGAAAAAATCCAGACCCGCGGGCGCCACGCCGCGCTTTTCCGTCACCCGCTGCGTTGACTCGATTTCTCACATCGCCGAGAATCCATCCATGACCGTAACGCTCAGTTCGCGAATCGAGGAGATCATTCAGGCGCAGTTGAAGACCGGCCGCTATGCGACGCCGGATGAAGTGGTCAGCCATCTTATCGAAAAGGGATATTGCTCCGAGACTTTGCAGGAGATCCCGCCTGCGCTGAGTGAGAGCGAACTCAAATCGTCTTTGCTCCAAGCCGTGAGCAAGCCCACGCGGCCCTTTCGGAAAGGCGAGTTTGTGGAACTGGCTCGGCGTGCGATCGCTGAAGCGCGCGGCGGATGAGCTTGCGGATCGTCTATACTGACGACTTTCCGGCCGATGTGGCGCAACAGGCGCGCTGGTATGCCCGGCAGCGGGATGAAGCTCTCGCTTTGGATTACGCACGCGCCGTAGAAGGGACCTTGGAATTTCTCGCGCAGCATCCACAGCTCGGAACTCAGTGCCGTTATCCCGAGCCAGCGCTCGCTGATCTGCGCTTCTATCTTGTGGCAAAGCCCTTTGAGCGACATCTCATCTACTATCGCGTTTCCGGGGATGACTTGGTGGCCTTTCGCGTGGTGCCCGGAGCGCGCGACCTTCCACGCCGTCTGCTCGATCCCCCAGGAGGTGAGTGACAACAGACACCGAAGCCACGAAACCGTCGCTGCTGGGGTGAGGCCAAGAATCGTCGGGGTTCCGCCTCGCCGAGATTGGCTCAGCGGGGCGAGGAGTGTGATATGCTTCCGCTTTCGATGAACAAACCAGACAAGCTGCTGAAAGGCTTCGCATTCAAGACCGCGAAAGAGCGCGTTGCGAAAGCCGGGGCGCGTTCGCAGAACTTCGGTGAGACGCCGGACGAGCTGGACTTGAACGAAGCGGTGAAGCGCAGCGCCGAGCGCGAACTTGCGGAGAAACTTCCGGTCGCAGTCTTGTTCCCGCCAAACAAGTAATCTCTTGGCGCGGATCGGCCTCAAATGCCTCGAAGCCAAGTTCGCGCCCGCAACACCCGACAATAGGGGGTTCGTCCGCCCCACGAACTCGCCGTGTCACTCATGGTGTCACGCGTCACTCGGCCGTGTGGCCCGCATCGTCACACCTCTGCACCTCGATGGTGACGTGGGCGAGTTCCTCGTGCTCGCGCAGCGGCGCGCGGTATTCCTCAGCCGACTTCGGATCGTGGGCGACGACGCCGACAATGGCCGCGAATCTTCCGGACGCCACTTGCCAGACGTGCAGGTCGGTCACGAGCGAATCGCCGTCGGCCTCGATCGATCGGCTGATCTTATCCTGAGCGGATTCCGATTCTTTTGCATGCACCATCTCAATCCTTCCCGCTGGCCGCACTCTCACGACTTCGCAGCGGAGAGACACTACGGACGTGGAGACATTCCTTTCCAAAATACCGCGACGAGCGCGTGGAGGGCGGTCTCATGCATCGCGGTGCGGGAGCCGGCGAGGGTGTGGAAAATGGCGATGCTGTGCAGTGCCGCGATGAAGGTCTCCGCTGCGGCACGCGGCTCGACTTCCGATATCAGGCCGCGCGATTGCAGGCGGCGCAGGCGCGCGGCTAGTTTCTTGCCCAGTTGCGCGGCGAGCAAGTGCTCGTGAGCATGGGCGAGAACTTGTGCGGTGAAAGCAGGGTGCGTCATCAAATGCAGGACCGACGGTGCGCCCACGACGAAGTAATCGAACAGACGGCGCGCCACCGCTTCTAAGTAAACTTCCACATCCGCAGCGGCTTCTTCCTCGCTGCCGAGGAGCGCCTTCAGGTCGGGTGGTTGGGGCGACATGGCGGCGAAGAATAGTTCGTCCTTGGTTTTGAAGCGTTGGAAGATGACCGCCTGCGTGACGCCGGCGCGCCGGGCGATTTCGCGGGTGCTGGCGCTGTGTCCGCTTTCGCGAAAGACGGCGCGCGCGGTTTCGATCAGTTCTCGATCGGTGATTTGTTTTCGTCGGCCCATCGCCGGATGGTAGAGCCAATTTCGCACGAACACGAACGCGCTGCGGTATCACCATTCGCGAGCGAGCTTCGCCAGCTCTTCGCTCGTTTCGGCAAACGCAGCTTCGCGGATTTCCTCTGACGCGAATTGGTTGGGCGCATAGACGAAGCTCACTTCCGAGATGCCGATGAAGCCGAAGATGGTGCGCACATAGGGCGTGAGATGGTCGAGGTGCGCCATCGGACTTTCCGCGCGGTAGTCGGCGGCACTGCTAACGATGACGAGCGCGCGTCTGCCCAGCACCAACGGGCCGAAGGTGAAGCTCGCGGGATCGAAGGTGAAGGTGCGGTTCACGCGCACAATATTGTCCAGCCACGCCTTGAAGGTGGAAGGCACGGAGAAGTTATACATCGGCAGCGCGAGCAGGATGCGATCAGCGGCGAGCAGTTCGTCGATCAGCGCATCGGACTCGGCGAGGGCAGCGTGCATCTCGGGGATGCGCTGGGCCGAAGGCGTGTAGTTGGCGGCAGTGAAGAGCGCGGTCGGGTGGGAGGGTGGATGCAACCCGATGTCGCGCAAGGTACGCGTGGCCGCGGGATGGAGCTTGCGCCAATAGTCGAGGAAGACGCCGCAGAGACGGCGGGAAACAGAACCGTGGTCACGGACTCCGGCATGAATTTCGAGTAGTTGCATCGTGTGGGTTGCCGCGTGTTTTGCGTCTTTGCGGAAGGGGCTCCTTCACTCGTGGGCGAGAGCCTCGCGCACGGGCCGCCGCACCGCGCTCCGCACCGGCCAGAAGGTCGCGGCAAAGGCGATGAGCGCGGCCAGCGCCA
>JBGTNO010000136.1:0-9119 GCA_041743065.1 Chthoniobacterales bacterium | reverse complement strand
ACCCTGTTCCGAAGTGCCGGCGGCCTTCTTGCGTCCGGGTGTGCGCGGAATATCGCCGATGCCCGGTGCCAGCGTGGCGAAGATGGGATCGAGATACTGCACCACCTTTTTCTCGCCGCCGATCATCATGCAGTAGCCGCGTTTCAATCCCCAAACGCCGCCGCTCGTGCCCACGTCCACATAGTGAATCTGCTTCGCCGCAAGCTCCTTCGCGCGCCGGAGGTCGTCCACGTAGCAGGAATTGCCGCCGTCAATCAGGATGTCGCCCGGCTCCAGCAGCGGCATCAGATCAGCGATCATCTTGTCCACGACCGCCGCGGGCACCATCAGCCAGACGGCCCTCGGCTTTTCGAGTTTCTGCACGAGGTCGGCGAGCGAGGAAGCGCCGATAGCCTTCTCCTTAGCCAAGGCTTTCACCTTGTCCGGCGACCGATTGAAGACCACGCACTCGTGGCCTCCCTGGATGAGTCGGCGCACCATGTTGGAGCCCATGCGGCCGAGGCCGACCATCCCGAGTTGAGTGGCTGTCTTCTTTTTCATGTGAGTTGGCTTATTGGCGCTTTCCTGCGTGACCGCCTTGACCCCTTTCAGAGCCGCCCATCCCGGGGCCATGGCCGCCCATTTCGGACCACATGTGTCCGTGGGTGCGACCGGAGTTCCAGCAGCGGTTCATGTCAAAGTGCTGTCGCTGCGATTCGCCGCCCCCGCTGCTCAACCAACCATGGTGAACGCTCCCGCCGCGAAGCCAATCCGCGCGCCCATAAAAGCGGCTGCAAGTGCCCGCTGGGTCGCTGGGTAACGGATGAGGGGCCAGTTGCACGCTGTTCGCGTC
The DNA here is from genome assembly GCA_041743065.1 of Chthoniobacterales bacterium. GTDB lineage: Bacteria > Verrucomicrobiota > Verrucomicrobiia > Chthoniobacterales > Chthoniobacteraceae > JBBSOD01. Next base: position 8,287 of record JBGTNO010000136.1, on the reverse strand, counting down.
CGTGCCGAGGGTCAGCGGTTTGGCTTCAACCGGCTGCGGAGATTTCAAATCCTGATCCCAGGTGTGAACCATGGCTTCGCCCGTGTCGGAGTTGGCGATGATTTCGGCGTTGGTTTTTCCATCGCTCAAAGTCACCAGGTCTCCGCCGTTTGGACCGGCCTTGGCTTTCGAGCAGGATTGGATGAAAAGCATTCCCACCATCAGTCCTGCTGCGGCGAGGATAGTCGCCCCGCGTTTGGTGAAACCTTTTCGCTTCACCCCGACAGAGGCGGGGGCGGGGGAGTGAGAGGAGAATGTGATCGGTTTGTTTTTCATAGTGTTACTTTTGTCTATGATGTCCGCTTACATGCCCTTCATCGGAGCCGCGGCGGGAACTGCCGGCGTGGGTGGCGCGAAGCCGGTGAGGCTTTTGCGCTGCTCGTCGGTGAGGAGTCTGCTCGCTTCGCCCACCGCGCGGATGTAGCCGAGGCGCTTATCGCCGTTGAGCTTTTCAATCTCGGCGATCTTGCTTTGGATCTTCGCGGCGTCCGGCTGATCGGAAGCCGTGAGCGTCCACAATTCCTGCTCGGCTTGCTGGATCGCGCGATCCGCAGTGCTCTGCGCGAGCGTCGCTTGTTCCTTGGCTTGGTTAAGCGCAGCCTGTTGCTCGGTCGTGAGCGTGATGTGTTCCGGGTGGTCGAGGAAGAAGTCCGTCGCGCCGATATGGTAAAGATGCGATGCCCCCGGAAAGCCCGGCAGCGCGGATGGCGGCATGGCTCCCGGTGCGGCGGCGGGCATGGAACCCATCCCCATCATTTTGGCTCTTTCCATCTTACCCATGCCCATCCCGCTGCCTCCACTCATCCCCGTGGCGGGCTTGGCGGGCATCGGCATCGAACCGTCTCCCATCTTCTTCATGTCCATGCCGCTATCGCCGGACATCGCTGCGCCGCCGCCCATGCTCATCATTTTGTCCATCATCCCCATCATCTTATCCATCATGCCCATCATGTTTTGGCCGCTGCCCGTGTCACTCATGCTGGCCATCGGCGGGGCGGATGTGGTGTCTTCGTCCATGGCCGAGCCTGGAGATGGCACCGAGGTTGCGGCAGCCTCCGCACTCGGCGTGGCCGCTTCCGCCGGAGCTTCGGCCGCTGGTGGCGCATTCTTCGCCAGCCCGGCTTCGAGTTGAGCGACCTTCGCCTGCATCTGCGAGAGCTGTTGAGTGACTGCGGGATCGACTTTCCCTCTGGGTGCTGGACTGGCACCCGGATTCGCTCCCGCCGCGAGGTGCGTCGCGTGGGTGGCGGCATCCATCGGCGGGGTGGCGGGAGCAGGCTTGGTCCCTGAGGAAGTCTGCGCATGCAGGCTGGCCGCGCCCGCGAAGGCGAGGAGCGTGCCGATCAAGACGGGGGCAAAAAATGTGTGTGGAAGAGAGCGATGTATTTTCATGGATGAATACCAGCACCACTGCGCAGGCCGAGCTTGCGCAGTGGTTGGCGAGTTAGGTTTCGTTGGATGCCAACTGATTACTGTTTCGGGGCTTCCTTCTTCTTGTCGCAGCACGGGGCGCACTTATCGTGGCCGCACTTGTCGCAGCAGTCGCCGCCCTGTTTGCAACAGGGGGCGCAGTCTTTGGTGGCCTTCATCTTTTCGTGCTTGGGCTTGTCCTGTGCGAGCACGGGGGAGGCGGCGAAAGCGAGTGTCATCAGGGCGAGGGTCAGTGTTTTCATAGGTATTGTTTTTGGTTTTGTGTGGTTGCTGGATGTTGCAGGAGCCGCGTGATTGCAGACTCATCGGACCTACAACTTATGACTTCGGCGAAAATTCCGCTCCGCATCCCTTCGGAAAGACTGCGCGTTTCTTCAGCGCGTCCGCCTGCCCTTGGCTACGTCATCGCGAGGGCGGCACGAGCATCCCGCGGCGACTGGCCGGCGACTTTCTTGAAAGCGCGGTTGAACTGCGAGAGGGATTGGAAGCCCACGGCAAACGCGACTTCGCACACCCGCCGTTGAGGATCGAGGAGAAGAGCGCGCGCCTTCGCGACGCGAGTGCGCGCCACATAATCGACAAAGTTGATCCCACCGACTTCCTTGAACTTGGCGCTGAAATAGGTCGCGCTCATGTTCGCTACGCGCGCGACGGAAGCAAGCGACAGATCCTCGTCAGAGTGGTCCGCGATGAAGCTGCGCGCCTGCGCGATGGCCGGTGACTCTTCTTGCTGCCCATGCAGGAGGAGGTCGCTGCTGCGCGAGGCGAGATACGCGGAGAAATGGACGAGCAGGTGGACGAGTCCCGCGTATTGATCTTTGGTGAGGAAGCGCGTGTCGAAGTAGTATTCCTCCAGCTTTCTCAAATCGACCCGCGCGCCCCAGGTGAGGAGCGTTGCCGCGATCCGTTGGAATTTCACCCTGTCGGGCCGCTGCAGAAAGATCTGCCCGGTGCGGAGAAACGCGATCACATCGTCGCCCACGCGCACGGGCACGGCGGTTTCGCACAGGCCCGCAAAACCCTCGATCGTCCTCGGCTGCAACTGCGCCTCTTCCTCCAGCCGGCATTGCAGGGTGTAGCTCTGAGTGCAGGTCTGGCTGGTTTTCGCGATGAGTGCGCTGAACGGATTCTCCTGTCTCCTCGCGTAACGGACGAGGTGGAGCAGGCCCGGCCCCTGCAGCCGGAGCGGGAGTCCTGTGCCTTCGGTGAAAGCCTCTTCGTAATCGCGATACACTTGCGAATCGGAGAGCACTTCCAACAAGCGCTGGCTGGATTTCCGTGGGGGATTCATACGCTTTCCTTTTGCGGCAGGCCGAGCGCGCGGAGGACTTCTTCCTCGTCGCTGAGATTGCCGATGATTTGCAGTTCGGGGGTGGGGGAAACTTTCACCAGCGTAGGGGTGACGAGGATCGACTCCTGAAGCGCTCGCAGCGGTTCTTTCATGACGTCGATCACCTCGATGCGGTGGCTTTCGGGGAAGTGTTTCCGGCAGATGGCGTAGAGATTGGCGAGGGCGCGGACGGAGTTGGGCGCTTCTCCGGCGAGGTATAGCCGAAAGACATGGGCGCCCTTCGCGGGATGGTTTTCGAGGGCGGGCTTGCTCACGCGGCGTTCTCCTTTTCCAGGCGGAGGGTGCCCATGAGCACCTCGCCGCCGGCGGTGTAGGGATCGGCGAGCGTCACCCCTTCACGGCTGAAGAGCAGTTCGCGCAGTTGATTGGAGTGCGCCGAACCGCGGGATTTGACGATGGAAAGGGCGCGGTTACGCTCGCCGTCGAGCAGCGCATACGAGATCTGGATCCAGGAATCGGAGATGGTCGAGACATGCAGCGTGGTCGTTTCGAGCTGCGGATCGATCCCTTCCAGGAGACTGGTGAAGAGCACGGTGATGCCGGCATTTCGACATAAATAAATGAGGCGCTCAGCCACGGCGCGCGCGGCCAGTCCGCCGCCGACGCGGGCGAGGGCGGAGAGGGGATCGATGACTAGGCAGCGGGGCTGCTGCTCGGCGGTGAGGCGTTTGATGCGCATGAAATGTTCCTCCGAGGACGCCGCCTCCGAGCGGACAGCTTCCATGCGAAGGAGCCCGCTGGTCAGGTGCGGGGAAAGGTCGATGCTCATCGTGGCGAGATCGCGCACGATGTCGCGGGAGTTTTCGTCGAAGGAGATGAAGAGCGCGCGCTCACCGCGGCGGCAGGCGGACTCGATGAAGGCGCCGGCGAGGGTCGATTTGCCACCGCCGGAACTGCCGGTAAGCAGGGCATTCGTGCCGCGGTAAAAACCGCCGCCGAGCATTTCGTCGAGCGGTTCAATACCGGTGGAGACGCGCTCGGTGAAGGGCTGCGGCTCCGGGTGGACGCCGTTCGAGGAGCCTACCTCCACGCCAGCCGACCCGATGACGAACGGCACTTCATTCAGGACGTGCGGCGAGCCCCGGTATTTCAGCACGCGCATGGACCGCACCGCCATGCGATCGGCGACGCGCTGGCCGAGCAGCACCGCGCAATCCGCCATGAACGGCATGAAGCCATAGCGCTGCGCCGTGCCGGGCTGGTGGTCGTTCACTTTTGTCGTGATGATGCCGGTCAGCCCGTGAAGCGTGAGCCATTCGTGGAGCCGATGAAGTTCGCGGCACTCCGCCGCCGGATCGTCGAGCAGGCTGAGCAGCACGTCGATGGCGTCGAAGACGATCAGCTTCGCGCCCATCTCCTTTGCTTGTGCCTCCAGCCCCGCGAGCAGTCCGATGATGTCGAAGGTGCCCGCCTTGACCGCATCGGAGCGCATGTTGGCATTCACGAAAGTGATCTGCTGCAGCTCCATTTCCGCCAGATTCCAGCCGAAGGTTTTCGCGTTCGCGAACACCTGTCGCGTATTCTCCTCGAAGGCCACGAAAATGCCCGGTGTCTTGTACTGGGTGGCAGCACTGACCAGCACCTGCAGGGCCAGCACCGTCTTCCCGCAGCCCGGTCCGCCCATGAATAACGTGGTGCGGCTGAGCGGCAGCCCGCCGCCGGTGATATCGTCAAGGCCTTCGATGCCGGTGGAGAATTTCTCCAGCATTTCGTCGCGCGCTGGGTCGCTCATGGCGAAAGGGGTAGGAAGTGATGCATTAGGTGGAGCTTTGCGGGGCCTTGACGAAGAATCCCCTAGGCCAACTTGGGACGAATTTATGAGTTCGGCCAATGCCTCCTCGGACCGCACCTTATAGTCAAAACGCATTGCGCAGACCGTTTCCCCAAGCATCAATCCAGAAGAGACATCGTCGAGCTTCCGAAAACGTCGATAGCTTTTAGCTATCGCATCCCCCATGCTCCGGGAAATGGAGCTCCGACACCTTCGCTACTTTGTCGCTGTTGCCGAAGCGCTGAGCTTTACCAAAGCGGCCGCCAAGCTCCGCCTCGCCCAGCCCTCGCTCACCCGGCAGGTGCGGAATCTGGAAGACGAAATCGGCGTGCGCCTGCTCGACCGCGCCAACAACAAAGTCGCGCTGACCGACGAGGGACGCCGCTTCCTTTTCGACTCCAAAAAGCTGCTCGCGATGAGCGCGGAGAGCGTCGCCGCCGTCCAGCGAATGAGCCACGGCGAAAGCGCCCAGCTCAATATCGGCTACGTCGCGAACATTCATTACGGCCTCCTCCCCGCGACGCTCGGAGCCTTCCGCAAACTCTACCCGCGTGTGGCGCTGAATCTTTTCGACATGCGCAGCGCCAGCCAATTCCTCGCGCTCGACGCCCACAGGATCGATCTCGGTTTCGTCGGCCTGCGCCCCGCCCTTTCCAACCACGATCTGCTCTCCGAAGTCGTGGCGCACGACGTGATGCTCGTAGCCATCCCCACGGGCCATGCGCTTGCGAAAAAGTCGAAAATCAAACTCAGCGACCTCACCGCGCAGTTCTTTATCGGCATGTCCGCCAAGACCCATCCCGGCGCGCGGGAATGGCTGCTCGAGACGTGCCAAAACGCCGGATTCACCGGGAAAATCCTGCAGGAAGCCGATGTCGAAACGACCGCGATCCGCTTCGTCGCCGACGGCTTGGGCGTGGCCCTTATGCCCGAACAGATCACCAGCCTACCGCACGAAGGCGTCGTCTTTCGCCCTTTCGCCCCGCCCCTCCGCCGCGAATCCAGCATCGCCTGGCGCGCCGACAATCCCTCGGAGCCACTCCAGGATTACATCCGGATTGTGAAAGACCTTTCGCGCAGCCTGTGAGCGCCGCAGGGCTGATATTTCTCGTTTGATTCATCGCTCTCGTTTCCGTGCCCGCCGTGTTCCATGAGGAAGTGACAGCCGGGCATCACGACATGAGGGCGCGTTTTATCGCGCCTCAGCGGTCAATGTATCTCGCCATCTGTTCGTGCATCGCCTTCCGCTGTTCGATGAGCTTGTTGACGACCGCGACGAGCGCCTCCACCCGCTTCTCTCCCGTCGCCGAGTTCATCTCTTCGAGGAGCGGTGCCAGCTCGGCGTCCATCTTCTTTTGCTCTTCCCGCATTTGGGTGTGACGGGGCATCAGCTCGCGATGCTTCTGCGCATCGAGCTTTTCCATGAAGCTGGGATCCTGAGCCCACGACGTGACGCCGAAGAGTGTGAAGGCAGCGAGCAAGATGACGGGCAATCCTTTCATAGATGTTTCGAGTTGCGGCGGAAGATCTTTAGCTAACGGAGTAGAGCGCGGGTTGGGCGCGGAATTTCTGTTCGCACGAGGCGCAGCAGACCACGAAGAGGTCGCCGCCGTGGCTGACTTCGGTGCGGTCCTCGTGGCTGTGCATGGCCTTGGTGCAGACCGCGCAGCGAATGCTCGGGCTTTCGGATTTGGGATGGTTCGAGGCGATCATGTTTAAGTCGTTTCTCACCACCAGAGCCGGAGACCAAGGACGAGGGCGACGGTGTCGGTGGTTTCGCCTTCTTCACGGGAGATGCGGGCGGTTTCGCCGTAGGCGCGCAGCCAGGAAACGCCGATGTAGGGCGCGATCTCGCGGCGGATCTCGTAGCGGAGGCGGAGGCCGATATCGGTCTCGGTGACTCCAGAGCCGGTGCCGAAGCGCTCGTCGCCCTGGACTGAGACTTCACCCGCGAAACGGGGCTGCAAGACGAGGCGCTGGGTGAGGTAAAGATCAGCGCTCATCGTCAGCTCGGCGGAAACTTCGCCGCGGTCGCTGATATAGATCGCGGGCTCGACTTCGAAGATGCCGGGCGCGAGTCCCTGCACGCCGATGACGGCGTAGGTGCGCGTGTTGTCGCGAAAACCGGAGCCGAGGTTGGCTTTGCCACGAAGGCCGACTTGGAAATCCCAGAACGGCGCGATCATGCGTCCGTAAAGAAGCTGGAGATCGCCTTCTCCCCTGAAACCTGCCGAGAGATCCTGACGGCCTTCGGTCTTGATCCAGAGCCGGTTATAGTCGCCGCCATACCAGCCCACGAAATCCCATACGAACGAATTTGGTCCCGCACTGTTCGCGCGGTATTCGAGCAACTCGAAGAGCGAGAAGCTGTGGAGCGTCGAGTCTTCAACGGGCGGGGGAAACGGCTCCATCAGCTCCTCCAGCGCGGGGCGCGAAAGCAGTTCGGCGGCACGATCGTCGCCGCGCGGGGGCACCCATTTCTGCGGCGGGCGGAGGATGGTGACTCCCGGCATGCTCATGCGGGCGGGCGCGGATGAGTCGCCCGCCGACATGCCGGGCATTCCGGCCATGCTTTCGGTTTCGGACGCGCCAGGGGCAGCCATGCCCGGCATTCCCGCCATCTCGCTCTTGGCGGGGGCCGGGTCTGTGGATTTGCTGGCGGCGGGTTTGGTCGCGGTCATTCCCGGCATGTCTTCCATCCCAGCGGGCTTTGCGGAGTCGCTCGGAATGGTTGCTGCGGGAGAGGTCTTTTCCGATGTCGTGTCCGCTTCCCGAGCCATCCCGGGCATGGCGTCCATCTCCTGCTGGGACATCGCGGCAGCGGCGGGTTTCGGCGTGGCGGCGGGAGTCGATTTCTCTGGCGCGGGTGTGGCTTCCGGAGCCATGCCGGGCATGTCTTTCATGTCTGCCTGCGCCCGCGCGGCGCTGGGCTGGAAGACACTCGAGGTGAGGATGAGCGCCGTCGCGAGGGCGGTGAGCGCGGTGGAAGTTTTGAGTTTCATACGCGGCTTCGGTCAGGCTCTGGGGGCAACGGAAACCACGCGGAACATGCCCATTTCCATGTGATACAGGATGTGACAGTGAAAGGCCCAGACGCCCGGCGCATCGGCGGTGATCTCGACCGAGAATTTTTCGCCGGGCTTGAGGATGACGGTGTGTTTGCGCGGCTTGTGCAGCCCGTGGCCATTGTCGAGTTCCATCCACATCCCGTGCAGGTGCAGCGGGTGATCCATCATCGTGTCGTTGACCCAGGTGAAGCGGAGCCGTTCCCCATAGTTGAATTCAATGGGCGCTTTGGCCTCGGAGTATTTCTTCCCGTCGAAGCCCCACATGTAGCGTTCCATGTTGCCGGTGGCGTGCAGTTCGATTTCGCGCTCGGGCGGGCGCCGGTCGTAGTTGGCCACGAGGCTTTGGAGATCGTTGTAAACGAGGACGCGCCACGGCATCCCTTCGAGTCCGGCACCGGGTTCGCCGAGCCGGTTTTGCGGAGACATGGCGACGGCCGAGTTGCCGGGGCCGTGCTTGTCCGGGCCGTGCATCGCGGGCGCGGCATCGCCGGACTTTCCGTCCATTTTCATGCCGGGCATCGCGCCAGCCGCAGGTTCCGCGCTTGCTTTCATCCCCGGCATTCCCGGCATGTCGCCGGACATCGCCATGCCCATGTCGGCCATCGTGCGCACCGGGCGCTTGCGCCG
>JBGTNO010000135.1:0-2555 GCA_041743065.1 Chthoniobacterales bacterium | reverse complement strand
CGCTGCTGGCGGCATCGGTGCGGTAAACGATCCCGGCGTCGGCGTTGCCGGACGCGACCGCCGCCAGGGTTGCGCGCACGTTGCCGGTGGGAATGATCTTTTCCGCGACCGCGGGCCAGAGGCCGGCCTTTTCGAGAAAGGCGCGGGCGTAGCGTCCGGCGGGCACCGCGCGGGGATCGGCGAGCGCGATGCGGGTGACGCCTTTTTTCGCCAGGTCGGCCGGGCGCGAAATAGGCAGCCCGCTGTCGGCGGGCACGATGAGCACCAGGCGGTTCGAGAGCAACTTTTGGCGGCTGCCGGGCAGCAGGAGAGATCTCTTCTCGAGTTCGTCCATGGTTTCTTCATCCGCACTCACATAGACATCCACCGGCGCTCCCGCCTCGATCTGGCGGGCGAGGACGTTCGACCCCGCAAAATTCAGCCGCACCCGATCGCCGGACCGCTCCCCGAATTTCTCCGCGATCGCCTGCAGAGCATCCTGCGTGCTGGCCGCGGCCGAGACGGTGATCTCGGCGGCCGAAGCGATCTGCCCCAGCAGCAGGACGGCGAGGAGAGAGAGGCGCATGCGCGACTCTATGACACGGAGATTAGGCAGGTCAGGATTCTTTCTGTGAAAATGAGCGCGCCGCGCGGAAGGTGTCCGCGTGAATCCCTACGAGACCGACAAGCTGCTCGCCGAATATCTGCTGTTTCACTACGGCCAACCGTCGGAAATTCTGACCGGTGAGCTGGCGGCGGTCGATGAGCGGGTGCTGCATTATCCCGTGCGCTGCGTCCGCGAATGTCTGGAGACGAAGCTGCTGCCGCCCGCCTCGAATGCGCGGGCGCTCGATCTCGGATGCGCGGTCGGGCGGTCGTCGTTTGAACTCGCGCGGCACTGCGGCTCGGTGGTGGGGATCGATTTCTCGCGGCGTTTCATCGCTGCGGCCCAGCGCTTGCGCGAAGACGGGGAGCTGCCCTACGAACGCACGGACGAAGGCCACCGCGTGACACCCCTGCGAGCGGTGGCGCCGCCCGGGATCGATCGTCGCGGCCTCCATTTCGAACCCGGCGACGCCACCGCTCTGCGCGATAATCTCGGCAACTTCGATGTCGTGCTCGCGGCCAATCTTTTGTGCCGCTTGCCCCGGCCGCGCCGACTGCTGGAACGTCTGCCGCTGCTGGTGAAGCCGGGCGGCCAGTTGATCCTGACCACGCCCTGCACCTGGCTCGAAGAATTCACCCCACCGAGCGAGTGGATCGGGGCCACGCCCGCCGCGGGCACCACGCTGGACGGACTGCACCGCTGCCTCGACGCGGATTTCGAGCTCCAGCAGACGCGGGATCTGCCGTTCCTCATTCGGGAGCATCAGCGGAAATATCAGCTCAGTGTCGCCCTCGCCACCGTCTGGCGGCGAAAATAGCCTCCCCGCATCCGCGAGATCGTTCTCGCTCGAAGTCACTCTGTGATGCGCCCCGGATTCCTCTCTCTATTTATCGTCCTCTGGCTCGGTTCCCTGCCGCTGCTTCCCGCGCAGGAGCCCGCGGCCACGCAGAGAGTCACGATGACCGTCGATGCCTCCGACGTTTCCGTCGAGGGCGGGAGTCCGGTCACCGCACCCGCGCGAGCCCGGGCGGAAAAGCCGACCCCCACCACTCCCGCGGGCGCGCTCGCGACCTTGACGGATTCCATGAGAGAGATGCTGCGCGGGTTTATCCGGTTCCTGCCCACCTTGGGGATCGCGGTCATCGTTCTGATCAGCACGGCGTTCGTCGCGGCCATCGCGCGGAAGATCGCGGGCAAAATCATGACCCGGCTCCACCTCAAGGAGAGCCTGCGCGATCTGGCCAGACTGCTGCTCAATATCGCCGTCTGGTTTGTCGGGCTCATGCTGACCGCGGGGATCATTTTTCCGGGCTTTGGGTTTGCCCAAATCGTGGCCACGGCAGGGCTCGCTTCCATTGCGATCGGTTTCGCCTTCAAGGACATCTTCGAGAACTTCTTCGCCGGCATCCTCATCCTCTGGAACTACCCATTTGAAACCGGCGACTTCATCGAAGTCGAGGGCCAGGACATCATGGGGCGCGTCGAGGACATCTGGATTCGTGTGTCGCTCATCCGGCAGGTGGACGGGCAGCTCATTATCGTGCCCAACTCGACCCTTTATACCAACCCCGTCCGCGTCCTCACCAGCCAGCCGCTCCGGCGCGTGGAGCTGATCTGCGGTGTGGCCTACGGCGAGGATGTCGATAAGTCGCGCGAAGTGATCACCGCAGCGGTGGAAAGCTGCGAGCTGGTGAACAAGGACCGCCCGATCCAAGTGTTCGCGTTTGAGTTTGCCGATTCCGCCATCAACTTCGAGATCCGCTGGTGGTCCGCCTCCACCCCTGTTGGGCAAAAGCAGGCCAAAGACCAAGTTGTCTCCGCCGTCAAACGCGCCCTGGATACCGCCGGCATTGAGATCCCATTCCCCTATCGCACCCTCACCTTCAAGAAGAGCGACCCGCTCTTCACCGCCCCCCGCGAACAGAAAGAAGGGTAGCGCGAGCGCCCCGCTCGCCGTCTCTGGCGCCTC
>JBGTNO010000134.1:0-2515 GCA_041743065.1 Chthoniobacterales bacterium | reverse complement strand
CTGCACCGCCGCCGCTTTCCTCAAGCACTTCGCGCAGGACACCCCGTGGCTCCATCTCGACCTCGCCTTCCCCGCCGCCCTGTCCGCCCCCCGCCACGGCCTGCCCAAAGGCGCCACCGGCTTCGGCGTTCGCACCCTCGTCACCTACCTCCAGCGCCTCCTCTGATCCGCGCCCGGCGTCCGCGTTTTCCCTCTCCCGCCTTACTCGGCCGCGGGCGTTTCGGCTTCGGCCGGTTCCGCGCCGGGCAGCACCTCGATCTGGTCCGGCGTCTTGATCTCGATCTGTAATTTGGTGTTGTGCTCGCCCAGCTTGCCCGTCGCCCTGATGGATTGGCCCACGTATCCATCCAGCGTTTCCAGGGGCACTTTGGTGCTCGATTCGAAGAAGATCAGCGCGATCGACTTCCAGAAAGGCTTGCTGAAATTCAGATAGTGCACCGTGCCGCTGCCGCTTTTCCCGGCCGCCGTGACCGTGCCCTCCACCGCCACCGTCCGCCCCACATACGGCTTCATCGCCTCCAGATCGGTCACCGGGAAAGTCTTCACCTCCGCCTCGGCGGGCTCCGCCGCCTCTTCCGCCCGAAGACCGGCTCCGGTGCCGCTCAACAGTAACGCAACCAGAGTGACCCGAAGAATATTCTGTGCCCGCATGGCCGGGATTCTACGCCGCCGATGCGTAAAGTCCAGAGCCGCCCCGGTCTCGGCGACATCCACCATGCCCCTCCCCTCCGAACATGGCGTATGAACTTTATCTGGACCCTCGTAATCGGCCTGCTCATCGGAGCCGTGGCCAAGCTCCTCATGCCCGGCAAAGATCCCGGCGGCTGCATCATTACCATGCTCCTCGGCCTCGCCGGTTCCGCCCTCGGCGGCTGGCTCGGCTCCCTGCTCGGTCTCCAGGCCGCGGGCGGCTTCGGCGCCTTCATCGGCGGCGTCATTGGCGCCATTATCCTCCTGTTAATCTACCGCATGATCCTCGGCCGGAAAAAGTAGGCCCCCTCCCGCGCCGCGGGCCGGACCCCGACATGGCAGAGTCTCCCAAAAAAAGCATCCCCTGCGCGACGTGCGGCACGCCCTGCAGTTACTTCGAAAAACCCGCCGGTCCCTTCTGCTCCGTCCGCTGCCAGATGGTCGATCTCGGCAAGTGGCTCGATGAGGACTACAAAATCTCCGAGCCGCTCACTCCCGATCACCTCTCCGCCTACGAGGAGATGACCGGTCCCGAGCTCGATCTGCCCGAGCCGTAGCCCCGTCCGCGCTTTAGAACACCGGATACTGGCCCGGCCCGAAGTCCGACTCGTAAAAGGGCGACGACATCCGGCCCGGCGGCGCAATCTCGTCGATCGCCGCCAGTTCCTCCGGCGAAAACTTCAGCTCCAGCGCCCCCAGATTATCCTCCAGTTGCTCCATCGTCCGCGGACCGATGATCGTGCTCGACACCCCCGGCCGCCGCACCACCCAGGCCAGCGCAAACCGCGAGAGCGGCACCCCCTTTTTCTCCGCCAGCTCCCTCAGCCCGTCGATCCGATCGAACGAAGCCTCCGTGAGCCGCCGCGCGAAATGGGCCGGTATTTCCGCCCCCGCGTAGCGCCCGTCGCCCGCCTCCAGATTCTCCCGCGAATACTTCCCCGTGAGCAAGCCGCCCCCCAGCGGGCTCCACGGGATCAACCCGAATCCATAGCTCCGCGCAAACGGGATCAGCTCCCGCTCGATCCGCCGGTCCAGCAGATTGTAAGGCGGCTGCTCACACACGAACCGGCTCAGCCCCAGCTCCCGGCTTACCATCAGCGATTCCATCAGTTGCCACGCGCCATACGTGCTCGCGCCCGCATAGCGCACCTTGCCCGCGCGGATCAGATCGTCCAGGGCCCGCAGCGTCTCGTCGATCGGGATGTCCGATTGCGGCCGATGGATCTGATACAGGTCGATCCAGTCCGTCTGGAGCCGCCGCAGACTCGCCTCGCATTGCGCCACGATATGGCGGCGACTGTTTCCCCGCGCGTTCGGATCCCCCTCCGCCATCGGCCCGTGCACCTTCGTGGCCAGGATAATGCGGTCGCGCTTCCCGTTCCGCTGCAGCGCCTCGCCCGTCACCTCCTCGCTTTTCCCACGCGAGTAAACGTTGGCCGTGTCCAGAAAATTGATCCCCGCCTCCAGCGCCCGATCGATGATTTGGCACGATTCCTCCAGCTCCGTCTTCCCGCCAAACATCATGCAGCCCAGGCCGAGCTGGCTTACCTTCACGCCCGTGCGGCCTAAATTTTGGTATTCCATCGGTAACCTTTCGCGCCATCCCCGTCCGCCACGCGGGTGATTTCCCACTTTTTCCGGCGGGCGGCGGTCAGTCCGGCGGGCGGCGGAGTTTTTTCACTTCGGAACGGCGGCGCTTGCCTTCGAGCATCTTGCGTTTGGTGGAGCGGGAACGCCGGGCGGTCTGGCGGCGTTGTTTGCTGGCGGCCGCGGCCCGTTCCTGGCGGCGGGCGAGCTGGCGCTCCTCGAGCAAATCGAGCAGCCG
>JBGTNO010000133.1:0-3495 GCA_041743065.1 Chthoniobacterales bacterium | reverse complement strand
GCTGGTCGTTTCCGTAATCAGCAGCGTCTGCGCGCTGGGGATGGGGATGATGCGGGTCCAGCTCTGCGCCGGAGAGGCGTAGGACAGGAGAATCTGCGTAAGGTCGGTGGGATTGGCGTAGCGCAGCTTGCACAGATAGGTGACCACCTGTTCGCGGTCGGGCAGACCGAGCGGCGTGGTGTAGAGAGGAATGCCGGCCATGGTCGGGCTCTTGGCCGCGCCGAGCACCTTCACGATGTTATCGCCGTCGGGGACAATCGAGAATCCGTTCAGCAGCAGGTTGATCTCGATAATGCGGATGGCTTCTTCCTTAGGAACAGGCTCCTTTACGACGAGATAGATATTCCCGCCTTGGTATACGCTGTTATCGGCGACGATTTTTTTGCCGGTCAGTTGGCCGTAATAAGCGAGGACATCTTTGACATCCAAACCTGGAAATTCCAACTGAACCATGTCATCGCCGGGGGTGACCTGCGCCGACGCCAGCGCGAGCGAGCACAGAAAAACGAGGGAGACGAGGAGGCGAGCCACGCTCGGTTCATAGCTTGCTTTGCATTTCAGGTCAACGGAGGACACCCGCGTTTCCCTCGTAAATGCGGTTGGCCAGTTCGGGAGCCGCGCGTTACATTGGGCGGCAGCCATGTCCCGCTCCGGCTTTACCCTCCTCGAGATCATGCTCGCGATCACGATCGGCGTGCTGATCATGGCGCTGGCCGTGCCGAGTGTGAGCGGGCTGATGGCGGAACAGCGGGCGCGGCGTTCTTTCGACGCTTTTGAGGATCTGGTGCAAAAAGCGAGGATGCGGGCCATCGGGACCCGCGCGCCGAGCCGCTTGCTGCTGGAGAAAGACCAGATCGTGCTCGAATCGTCGGCCCCCGCGACCGGCGAAGCGGCCGAGCCCGCGCTTTCCGTCCCGATCTCGAAGGAGGAGCAATACCGTTTCCAGTTTCCGGCGGCGCTGGAGCCGGAGCCGACGGCGGTCTGGACTTTCTGGCCGACCGGCGGGTGCGAACCGGCGGTCGTTTCCTACGCCGGACCCGAGGCGAAATGGACCGCCACCTACGACGCGCTCACCACCCAGGCCGATTATGCGACCGAAGCGCTCTAAACGCCGGAGCGGTTTTGTGCTGCTCGATGTCATGCTCGGCGTGATGATTTTCGTGATGGGCGTGCTGGCGCTCGGCCGGGCGGTGAGCAACTGTCTCGACGGTCAGATGGCGCTTCGGGAGGCCACCCGGGCGCGCCTGGTGCTGGGCAACCGGATGAGCGAGATCCTGACCGGCGCGGTCCGGGTGGATGAGGAAACATCGGAGCCGCTGGAGGGGGAGGCGACCGGGATGACCCTCCGCCAGAGCGCGGTGCCGCTGGAAGCCGAGGACGAGAACGGCAACGAGGTGAACGGCCTCTCCGTGGTGACGCTGGTGGCGCAGTGGACGTCCGGCGGTGAGTCGCAGCAGTCCGACCTGACTTTTTACCTGCTGAACGATGGATCGAGCGCGACGCCATAATTTCCGCGGCTTCACCCTGCTGGAGGTGATGCTCGGGGTGTTCATCCTCGGGATGGTCGGGCTGAGCATTTACCGGTTTCTCGAGCTGAACCTCACCGCGATCCGTTTCTCGACCGAGCAGATGCGGGAGGAGCGGTCGATGGAGGCGCTGACCGATTTTCTGCAGACGCAACTGCTCTCCCTGCCGGTGGCGCAGTCGAATGCGCTGCGGGGCGAGGCCTACAAGTTCAACGGCGTGCCGCAGGACGAGCTGGAGTGGCTCTGCAGTCCCGGGCTGGGGCTGATGACGGTGCACGCCTCGGGGGTGTATCGCGTGACGCTGGCGCTGCGGCTGAACGAAAAGTCCCGGCAAGTGGAGCTGGGACTCCGCCGCGTTCTGGAAGGGGGAAACCGGGAGGACTTGAACTGGTGGCCGCTGCGGACCGGCATTTCGGCCCTGGAGCTGCGCTACTACGATCCGCGCTCGGCGCAGTGGCTGGAGCGCTGGGTCGATGCGACGAATCGCCCATCGCTGATTCGCGCGCGGCTGTGGCGCGATGAGGAACCGGACATTCCGCACGAGGTGGTGCTGCATTTGCCGGCCCGGCAATTCACGGCGGGGGATGATTCATGATGAAAGCACGGCACGGTTCCGCCTTGCTGCTTTCCCTCTGGGCGCTGCTCGTGCTGTCGGCGGCCGTGCTGGCGTGGTTCGGCTTCATCGATCGCGAAATCGAACTGGCGCACGAGGCCAACTTCGGCCTCGAAGCCCGGGCTATGGCTTATTCCGGGGTGAATGTCGCGCTTTCCCCGCAGACCACCCCGCGCTCCCCGCTGCTCATCCGGGAGGTGGACCCGGCCCATCGGTACAAAGTCACCATGATCGGCGAGGGCGGGCGGTTGAACATCAACTGGCTGCTGGCGGGCGAAGATCCCGGCAAACTCGAACTTTTGAAAAATTTCCTGGCCGAGCTGGGACTCGATTTTCAGGAACGCGAGCATCTCGTCGATTGTCTGCTCGACTGGGTCGATGCGGATTCGACCAAGCGCCTGAACGGGCGGGAAGTGAGTAACGAATACCAGCCAGCCAACCGCGCTTTCCAGTCGGTGGAGGAGATGGCGGGCGTGGCGGGCATGGCGCCGCTGATCGCGACCGGCGACTGGCAGCCCTGGTTCACCGTGCTCAGCCGCGGCCAGATCGACGTGATGGCGGCCGATGAACTCGTGCTCAGCGTCGTGCCCGGCATCGGCGAGGCGCGCGCCGAGCGGTTTGTGGAATATCGGCGGGGCCAGGATGGGCTCGACCATACGGCGGACGATCCGGAGATCGCCGACTTCGAGCAGGTGCGGAGTTTTCTCGGTTTTAATCAGGACCAGTTCGCCGCCATCTCGCCGCTGCTCAGTTTCCGCGATTCGACCTGGCGGGTGGAGAGCGAGGGCGAGGCCGCAAATGTGTATCGACATCTGGAGGTCGTTTTCCGGAAGGTGGGCGATCGCGGACGTATTCTTTACTGGCAGGAATTTTGAGCAAAAACGGCGCAGCCCCTCACAGTTTTCTTTTCCCTTCGGCGGGCGGCTGGACGGTGCGCCGAAGCGACGGCTCGGAGACCGCCTTCGCCACGCTCGCTGCGGCCGCGCCGACCCTGGAACCGGTGGTGACGCTGGCCCTGCCCGCCCGCGAAATCATGGTGGAGCGGCTCAACCTGCCCACGCGCGACGCCGCCGAGCTAGAGGGAATGACCCGTCTGCAGCTCGAAAAAACGCTGCCGTTTCCGGCGGAGGAGATCACCTGCGGCCACAGTCTCGTCCGGGAAGCCGGCGAAAATGACTCCATCCTGCTGGCGGCGGCGGTGCATGACCCGGCCATCGACGCGCTCTGTGCGCCCTTGAGCGAGGCTGGTCGGCTGCCGAAGGTCGTCTCCCTCTACGCGTCGCACGTGGCGGCGGCCAGCCCGCCGGGGACCGTGCTGACCCTTTATCGCGAGCAGGAGCAGCTCATGCTCATCAT
>JBGTNO010000132.1:0-3669 GCA_041743065.1 Chthoniobacterales bacterium | reverse complement strand
CACCAGCACGCCCTCGCCCGCCCCGCGGCCCACCCCGACCATGATCGACATCGGCGTGGCCAGCCCCAGCGCGCACGGACAGGCAATGATGAGCACCGCCACCGCATTGGCCAACGCGTGCGCCAGCCGCGGCTCCGGCCCCGCGATCAGCCACACCGCAAAAGTAAGCACCGCCACCGCGATGACCGCCGGCACGAAGACTGCCGCAAACCGGTCCGCCAAGCTCTGAATTGGCGCACGGCTCCGCTGCGCGCTCGCCACCATTTCCACGATCTTCGCCAGCAAAGTCTCCGCGCCCACCCGGTCCGCCCGCATCAAAAAACTGCCCGTATTGTTCAGCGTGCCGCCGCTAACGCCGTCGCCCGCGCCCTTCTCCACCGGCACCGGCTCGCCCGTCAGCATTGACTCGTCGATCGTGCTCCGCCCCTCCACGATTTCGCCATCGACTGGGATGCTCTCGCCCGGCCGCACCCGCAGCGTATCCCCCGCCCGCACCTCCTCCAGCGGCACATCCCTCTCCCCGCCGCCCTCACGGACCACCCGCGCCGTCTTCGGAGCCAAATTGAGCAGCGCCTCGATCGCCTGACCCGTCCGGGCTCGCGCGCGCAGCTCAATCACCTGCCCCAGCACCACCAGCGCCGTGATCATCGCCGCCGCCTCGAAATAGATTTCCACAAATCCATGCTCGCGGAACGAAGGCGGAAAAAGGCCCGGCAGCAGCAACGCGACCACGCTGTAGAGCCAGGCCGCGCCCGTCCCGATCGCGATGAGCGTGAACATATTCAGATGCCCTGTCCGCACCGAGCGCCAGCCCCGCTGGAAAAACGGCGCGCCCGCCCAGAGCACCACCACGCTCGCCAGCAGCCCCTGCGCCCAGCGCGACCAGCTCCCGTGCAGCGCCTCCACCCCCGGCAACATTCCGCCCATCGAGAGAACCATGACCAGCACCGCCAGCGGCCCCGCGATCCAGAGCCGCCGCGTCATCGAATTCAGTTCCGCGTTCTCCTCCCCCTCGCCGCCCGCCGGCCCGCCCTTCCGCTCCAGCGCCATGCCACAAACCGGGCACTCGCCCGGAGCGTCCCGCTCGATCTCTGGGTGCATTGGGCAGGTGTAAACCGTGGGACCGGATGGTTTCCACGCCGGGTTGCGCTCCAGCGCCATCCCACAGCGCGGGCAATCGCCGGGGCCATCGCTCTCCACTCCCTCGCACATCGGGCAGAAAAATTTTCGGGCCGGTGGCCGCTCCACCGCCGTTTCGGCTATCTCCGCCTCCGTATGAGGATGCCCGCCACCGCAACTCGCGCCGCCGCTTCTCCCGGACAGCACGAACGACTCCGGTGCCGCCGAAAATTTCTCCCGGCAATGCGCCGAGCAGAAGTAATAGGTCGTCCCGTCGAACTTCGCCGTCCCCCGCGCGGCCAACGCCTCCACCCTCATCCCGCAGACCGGATCGGTAAACGTCTCCTTCATAGCGTCTGGATTCGGTTTCATTTCAAAAAGCGGGAAAGCGCCGACCGCAGTTCCTCCAGCAATTGCTCCGGTTTCATCGGCTTCGCCTTGGCGTGCTCCCGATCCCCGCCATGCCCCGCCACACAGCACTCAACATGCTGCGTGAGCAACTCCACCCCGACCGCATCGAGGGCGGCCCGCACCGCCGAAATCTGGTTGAGGATATCCACGCAGTAACGGTCCTCCGCGACCATCCGTTGAATTCCGGCCACCTGGCCCGCCACGCGCTTCAACCGCGCCTCGATTTTACCACGAGCTTCTACATTCATAGAGGAACCTATACCCTGTATAGGCATGCTCCGCAAGCGCCCTGTCAGAAGCCACTCTTCCAATGGGGAGGCGCCGCCACCTCCGACCCATTGGGTTGCGAAAAGGGATCTCATCCAACGAATCTAAAAACGTATGACGACGGCGACCCTGGCAGCCTCCCTCGGCGTCCGGCACAATCTCGCCCTGGCTGATGCCCTGATCTACGCGACCGTCCTCGAGCAAAGCGCCACCCTCTGGACCCAAGACACAAGACAGCGACTTCGACGGCCTGCCGCATGTAAAATACTTCCCGAAACAATCAAGCTAAGCGGATAGCAACGCGTTCGGTCTGACGGAGCAGAGCCTGCATCCAGCCGCCTGAGACGCTTCCGCTTTTTAACGGCGATCGAGATATCGCAATGAACATCCTCCTCTGCGCCTCAGCGTCTCTGCGGTTCAATCCTGAAAAACCCGCTTTAAGCCCCGGCGACCCCAACGCCTTCAACCTGTGAACGCTGAAGCTTCCACCTGCCATCCGCCGCAGTCTGCTAGTATGGTTCTATCCACGAGAAACGAGGATTCATCTCCATGAAAATCATCGACTCCGCCGAAATCCACCTGCCCGCTCATCTGCGCGAAACGCTTGGGCAGGGTGACACCATTCTGGTCTCCGACGGCACCCGGCCCATTGCCTTTCTCGTCAGCGCGGAAGCCCCCTCCATCCCGCGTCCGTTCGGCCTCTGTATGGGAGAATTTGAAGTCCCCGAGGAGTTCAATGCGCCTTCGCCTGAAATCGAAGCCCTCTTCTACGACGGTCGATAGATTGATCCCGTTCCGACATGGTTCTCGGCCGTTTCAGCCCCATTCTCCCTTGATGCTTCAGCTCAGCTGCCGCAGACGCTTGCCTCACTTACCTCCGCCCTTTCTCCATCGCTTTATCGATCTCCTCTGCCGTCATGAACCTCGTGATTCGACTCCGCAATCGCACCACGCGCTCGATCATCGCCTCCGCTCGATTGCGGGAGTCGCCCTCATCTGGTTCAGCGCGGGTGCGATCAAGCAACTCGGCGATCACTTCCTGATTTAAACTCCGCCGATTGCGCTCGGCCTGCGCTTTGAGCCGCGCATGCACGGCATCCGGTAAATTTCGAATGGTCAAGGTTGCCATGACCGAAAACTGACCTCATTCCGCCATCACCTCAATCCCTGGATCACCATGTCCTTTGGAATAAAACTCCATGTTCAGGGGCGATCACGCCTGTTTTGCCCGCCTTGAGACGAAAGCCGAGCGCGTCTCCTACGACGTCATCACCCCCTCCGCTGCCCGTGGCATTCTGGAAACCATCTACTGGAAACCGCAGATTCGCTGAGGACAGCGATTGAAGTAGGCGAGGATTTCGAGCTTCCATCCTCCTCCGCGTCTCCGTGTTTCATCCGAAAAAATCAGCTTTAAGAGATCGTCAAAATCCGTCATCCTCGCCCCGAGGTCAGGCGGATGGAATTTCACACGCAAAGCTTTTTGGCAGAGCGGGAACGCAACATGGGATCGCTCTCCCCCCCTTCGCACACCTCCGACCCCGCCTTCCCCTGCCTGCGCCGGAGCTTCCCCTCCGAAGCACGGACCCCTCCGGATTCTCTCATCCGTCTCCGCTCCGGGCTCAGTAGCCCTTCATCCGGAATCATCCCCCCTTCATCTCGACCCGGCCGTCCCTCATCCATCCCACGCCGCCTTCGAGGAAATGGAGCGTCTCACTGCCGCCGCACGTCGCAGTGCGAAACTCACTTTCGCCGGCGAGAAGACCCGGCTCCGGGAGGAGTTTTAGGTTGGCATCGACACGCCCAAGACCCTCGCCGCCGAGGTGCAGCGCGCCAGCATCGTCCTTGCCAGCGTCCGGACCCATTCCGCGGCCC
>JBGTNO010000131.1:0-10031 GCA_041743065.1 Chthoniobacterales bacterium | reverse complement strand
GGGAGTTTTCCGGGCGGACGCCCGGATGACCTGCACCGCGCGGCCGTGCGCCAGCAGGCAGTTATGCCCGGCGCGCAGGGCCTCCGCCAGGCCGAGCCGGAGGCCGGGGGCATGGACGCCCTGGTGGTGGCCCATGCCGATGAAGCACTGGGGCTCGTTAAGCGTCATCCAATTCGACACCCGGTCCGACAGGCGGTCGATGATGATTTGCGCGTAGTCGGCGAACCACTGGGAGCTGCCTGGGTTCAGCCAGCCCCCCCGCAGGAAAAGCTCGTAGGGGTAATCCCAGTGAAACAACGTGACCCAAGGCTCGATGTTTTTTCCGAGCAATTCGTCGATGAGCTTGTCGTAGAAATCCAGTCCCGCCGGGTTGACGCTGCCGGTGCCCGCGGGCATCACGCGCGGCCAGGAGATGGAAAGACGGTAGGCGCGCAGTTCGAGTTCGCTCATCAGCGCCACATCGTCCCGGTAACGGTGGTAGTGATCGCAGGCGACGGAGCCATTCTGGTTCGACCAGATTTTACCTTCCTGCCCGCACATCATGTCCCAGACGCTCAGGCCCTTGCCGTCTTCGAAAGCCGCGCCCTCGATCTGGTAGGACGCCGCCGCGGCACCCCAGGTGAAGTTTTTGGGAAACTGCATGGCGGATTTTCTAGTTTACCGCTGGAAAAGTGCACGCTGAATTTTTCGCCCTGCCACTTGCAGTTTTTGCAAACCGCCGCAGACAGAGGCCGCGGGAGGGCGGGATGGGGCTATTGCGTCCCGGCGCGTTCCGCGCCGGGGCGGAGGTCAAAGTGTCGGCGGTAGGCGCGGCAGAAGCTGTTACTGCTGGTGAGGAGAGGGGCTGTCCGGCTATGGCTTGAGGAACTATCCATTTATGAAGACGCCTCCCGCTCGTAAAAAATCCTCCCGGAAAAAATCCGCCGGTCACGCCGGGCACACTCAGGACGCCGCTTCGTCCGGCCTGGCTGGAGCGATGGACCGGCCGATCAAGCTGACTTTTCTGGGAGCGGGCAGCTTCTTTGCCCCGCGACTGATCAACGATGTGATCCGCATTCCGCGCCATCAGGGCGGGACGATTGCCCTCGTCGATATCGACCAGGCGCGCCTGAAACTCTCCGCGCGACTGGTGCGCAAGCTGATCGCGCGTTCCTCGGCGACGAATTGGAAGGTGGTGGCCACGACCGACCGGCGGTCGGTGCTGAAGGGCACGGATTACGTCGTGAACTGCATCGAGGTCAGCGGCCTGGAATGCGTGGTGCACGATAATGACATTCCGCTGAAATACGGGATCGACCAGTGCATCGGCGACACCATTGGGCCGGGCGGCTTGTTCAAGTCTCTGCGCACGATCCCGGTGTGGCTGGCGGCTTTGAAGGATTGCGAAGAGCTGTGCCCGCAGGCGCTGGTGCTGAATTACACCAATCCCATGGCCATGATGTGCCTGGCGACGGGGCGGTCGTCGTCCATGTCGGTGGTGGGATTGTGTCATTCCGTCCAGGGGACGAGCCACCTGCTCGCGTCGCTCACGGGGGTGCCCTACGAGGAATTGGACTGGACCTGCGCGGGGATCAATCACCTGGCCTGGTTCACCAGGCTCGAGCACGCGGGGCGGGATCTTTACCCGGAACTGCGTCGGCAGTTCGCCGCGGATATTGCCGCCGGGATCGCGGAATACGACGCGGGACTGGTGAAGCAGGACGGACGCGATAACTCGCACGGGACGGTGGCGGATGTCTCCCACCGGCAGGGAGAGCTGATCCGGAAAGACATGTGTCTGCATTTCGGAGCGTTCATCACGGAGAGCTCCGGACATTTATCGGAGTATCTGCCCTATTATCGAAAGAGCGAGGCCGGGCGGAAGCTGCTGCGGCTCGGCTACGACGGCGGCTCGCGCTTTTACGCGACGAACTGGCCGCACTGGCGGGTGGCACAGGACGCCGAACGCCGCGCGATGCTGAGCGGGCGGGAACCGATGGAGTGGGAGCGATCCTGGGAATACGCGTCGTGGATCATCGAGGCGCGGGAGAAGGACGCGGCCTTCCGCATCCATGGAAACGTGCTGAACAGCGCGCAGGGAGCCGGACAGTTGATCACAAATCTCCCGGCCGATGGCTGCGTGGAGGTGGCGTGTCTGGTCGATGGCAATGGCATTCAGCCGACCCGGTTTGGGGCTCTCCCGGCTCAAATGGCGGGAGTCTGTGTCTCGAATATGTCGATGTGCGACCTCGGCGCGCAGGCGGCGATGGAGAAGAGCGTCGAGAAGGCGATCTACGCGCTGATGCTCGACCCGCTCTGCGCGGCGGTCTGCACGCCGGCGCAAATCCAGGCAATGACCCTGGAGTTGTTCGCGAAGGAAAAAGCCTTCCTGCCGGGTTACAAGTGATCGCCCGGTGGGGCGGACGATCAACCGGGGCGGCGTCCGGGTAAGGATCGCTGATTGGAAACCTTGCACGAGGATTCGCTCATGGGGGCCTGGTAAGCCGTCGGTGCCGAATCCGCCTTCGGTCCGCCGGTGGTGGCCTCGTTTAGCCTGAGCAGTCCGCCAGTCATCAACTCGAACCTATAGGTCGCCTAGCGGTGGGGCTCGGCGCTTTCGCCCGGCTGGATCGACTCGATCGTGTTCACCACCGCCTCTTCGGGATCGGGATGATGCGTCGGCGGCTTGAAGCGCGCCTTGCGGAATCGGGCGATCGGTTCCTCCAGCAAGATCCAGGAAAGGTAGGCCAGGCCAAACGTGACCGGGATGAGCACGACCGCCTTCCACGGACTGGAGAGCAACGCCCGCAGCAGCGGGAAGGGAATCGGATACAGCAGCAGCTCGGTAAAACTGTGAATGAGGAATCCGCCGTAGCTGACCTTTCCCGCCTCCGCCAGCCAACGAAGGCGGAGAAATCCCGTCAGTGGCCCCTCGAGACCTCGCAAGGTCCGATCGATCACCCAGACGAAAAACAGGCTGGAGAGCGTCGTCATAAACATCGATTCGTAGGGCGGCTTGTAATGAAAGAAACGTCCCAGCACCACCAGCGCCATTAACGGTCCCGCCCCATAGAGACCGATCCCGCGCAGAACGTTTAGCTTTTTCTCATGCTCCGGCGCCGAGCGCCAGTAGGCCAGCAGAGCGCCGAGGCCCAGTTGATCGAGCCCCATCGTCGGCAGCATCGTCCAGGCAAAATCGGGCAGCGGAAGGAGCAGCGCGGCGAAACGCCCGGCAATCGCGAGGGCGATCGTTCCAAAAATCAGCGGCCCGAGCGCCCGGCGAGGAACGAGCAGGATCAGACTGGGCCAGCACCAGTAGAATTGCTCCAGGACCGAGAGCGACCAGAGCGGGGCGAATCGGCCCCACCATTCGTTTTCCATCAGCATGCCCCAGTTTGAAATGAAGAGCACGTTCCAGGGCAGTTTCTCGCGGGCGAATCCGAGCCCGGTCAGGCAGGTGACCAGCAGAATGAACAGATGCAGCGGGTAAATCCGCAGATAGCGCCGCCCGTAAAAGACCTTCAAGGCCGCTGGGAAAGTGAAATCCGGCCGCCCGAGCGTCTTCCGCATTCCGAGCAGCCCGCGGGTCCCGAAGTATCCGCTCAGCGCGAAAAACAGCACCACCCCAAAGCCATTCAACGCGAAATTCACGCCCTTCATATAATGATGCAGCATCACGATCCCGATCGCGATGGCGCGCAGCGAATCGAGTTCCGGGCGATAGGGCGTCTTGGGGGCGGGTGGAGGATTGATGGCGGGAAAGGGTTAGACCGGTTGCGCGGTCAGTTCACGGTCGAAGTGATCGGAAGTATTGGCGTAAAATGGGTAGCGCTCCCCCCCTTCGCCCGGGCGGAAACGCCAGTGTTTATAGGCCCAGAGCCAGAGGTGCGGCTGCTCGCGAATGGCGGGCTCGATCACATTCCAGCAGGCCTGCGCCGTTTCCTGGGGCGTGGCCGCCCGGGCCACGCGGGGCAGCAGCCGGACCACGCAGGTGCCGTCCTCCCGCGGGTAGGAGAGATAGGGAATGAGCGGCGCGCCCACGCGATGCGCCATCACCGCGTGCAGCAATG
Source organism: Chthoniobacterales bacterium (assembly GCA_041743065.1). Classification (GTDB taxonomy): domain Bacteria; phylum Verrucomicrobiota; class Verrucomicrobiia; order Chthoniobacterales; family Chthoniobacteraceae; genus JBBSOD01. The sequence goes on along the minus strand of JBGTNO010000131.1, from coordinate 5,982 downwards.
TCACCCGCATTTTCAGGCCAAAGGCGTTCACAATCGCGCCGGCCTGCGGGAGGGGAACGGTCAGGTCCACCAGCACGCCCGAGGTGCGCCCGCGCTTCAGATTTCTCAGAATCCGCAGCAGCGCGAACTCCTGCGGCAGCATCTCGTTGCCGGCCTGTCCGCGCAGTTTCTGGAAAAGGGTCGTCAGCCGGGGATTCTTGAAGTTCTCCGCCACCAGAGAGCCGGAGTAGCCGCGAAAGGCGATGGCCAGATGCCCCCACTCGAAATTCCCGAAGTGGGCGCTCACCACCATCGGCCCGGAACCACCCGGCGCGAGCTGGCCGAAGCTCTCCTCCTCACCCTCGACCGGGGCATACCGCGCGATATTTTCCCGCGTGAGCCGCGGCGCCCAGAAAAGATCCAGCATCGTCCGCACGAAAGTCTGGTAGGAAGCGCGCGCGATCGCCGCCCGCTCCCGGGCGGAATACCGCTCGCCAAACGCCGCCTCCAGATTGGCCAGCGCGACCGCCCGCCCCCGGCCATCGACGTAAAACGCCAGCGTGCCCAGACTTTTTCCCAGGCGCGCGCAGCTCCGGCGGGGCAACCGCGGCACCACTCCCGCCAGCAGCCGCAGCCCAAGATATTCGAGACGATAGCGCCACCTTTTCCAGCCCCCCATCACGCGTCACTTCCCCAGTGGCACCGCTCGAAACGACCGGCGACATTGTCACATTTGACGCGAGAATCTGCGTTCATCCGCGTAAATCTGTGGTTAAAGTGGCGGCGCATGTCAACAGGCTACCTGGCACTCGTCCTCCACGCCCACCTCCCGTTTGTGCGGCATCCCGAGCACGAGGATTTTCTGGAGGAGGACTGGTTCTACGAGGCCATTTCCGAGACCTACCTTCCGCTGCTGCGGGTGTTTCACCGGCTGAGGGACGACGGCGTGCCCTACCGGCTGACCCTGTCGCTCACGCCCACCCTTTGCGCCATGCTGCGCGACCCGCTCCTCCAGCGGCGCTACGTGCGCTACCTCGACCGCGCCATCGGCCTGGCCCGCGCCGAGCTCGAGCGCACCCGCCACGAACCGGCGCTGAACGATCTCGCCCGCTTCTACCTCGAGCGCTTCCTCACTTGCCGCAACCTCTTCGTCGATACTTGGAAGGGCGAGCTCATCCCCGTCTTTCGCCAACTGCAGGACGAGGGCTTCCTGGAAATCATCACCTGCGCCGCCACCCACGGTTTTCTCCCGCTCATGGAGCAGTATCCCGAAGCCGTGCGCGCGCAGATTTTCGCCGGGTGCGATGATTACCGCGAATGCTTCGGGCGCGATCCCGTCGGCATCTGGCTCCCGGAATGCGCCTACGTCGCCGGCATCGACGAAGTGCTGCAGGAGGCCAATCTGCGCTGGTTCGTCATCGACTCGCATGGTCTCATGTTCGGCCAGCCGCGCCCCCGTTACGCCATTTACGCGCCGTGCTTCACGCCCAGCGGACCCGCCGCGTTTGCCCGCGACCGCGATTCCAGCCGCCAGGTCTGGAGCTCGGAGGAAGGCTACCCCGGCGATCCCGCCTACCGCGATTTCTACCGCGACATCGGCTTCGATCTCTCCGCGGAATACCTCGCGCCCTTTTCGCCGAAGGATGGCCCGAGGAAATTCACCGGGTTGAAATACCATCGCGTCACCGGGCGCGGGGTGCCGAGCAAGGATCTCTACAACCGGGGCTGGGCCGAAGCCGCCATCGACTCGCATGCCAGTCATTTCATGCGTTCGCGGGCCGAGCAGATCGGGAAACTGCGCGGGCAAATGAATGTCGATCCCATCGTGATGAGCCCGTTCGACGCCGAGTTGTTTGGGCACTGGTGGTTCGAGGGCCCCGAGTTTCTGGACCTCGTCATTCGCAAATCGGTTTACGATCAGGACGCCTTCCAGCTCACCACGCCCGCCCAATATCTGGAGAAGCATCCCACCGCGCAACTCGTCGCCCCGAGCGCCTCGAGCTGGGGCCACAAGGGCTACTGGGAAGTGTGGCTCGATGACTCGAACTCCTGGATTTACCCCCACCTCCACGCGGCCGCGCGCCGCATGATCGAGACGGCCGGGCGTTACGCCGACCTGGATCAGAACTCCACCGATCCGAAAAACCAACGGACCGAACGCGCCCTGCGCCAGCTCGCGCGGGAGCTGCTCCTCGCGCAGTCGAGCGACTGGGCGTTTCTGATGAAGACCGGCACCGCGCGCGAATACGCCAACAGCCGGACCAAGTCTCATATCCTGCGCTTCACCCGGCTCTACGACCAGCTTCGCGGCGAAAATGTGGATCCCGATTTCCTCGCGCAACTCGAGGAAAAGGACAATCTTTTCCCCACGCTCCAATGGCGTCACTACCTCCCGAAGACCGACCGCTAATTCCATGAAAACGCTTCTGCCGGTGCTGGCCGGATTCCTGTCAGTCCTCGCCCACGCCGGCGAGTTGCTGCCGCCCGAGAAAGGGTCGGACATTTCCATCGAACCACCGCCCGCGACCGACGGCTCCATCGCCATCGAGTTCGCCCCGCCCCCGACCGAAGGCACCATCAGCCTCGGCCTCTACGACGCCGCCGGGAAACTGGTCCGCGTGCTCCGGCGGGAAGCCACCACCGCCGATTTCGAAGTTGGTCTGAACGGCCTCATCGCCCGTTGGGACGGCAGAGACGACGCGGGCGAAACCGTGCCCGAAGGCACCTACCGCGCCTGCGGCATGACCGTCGGCGACCTCGTGGTCGAAGGCGAAGCCTACCTCGGCAACGACTGGGTCGGCGGCGACGGCCAGCCGCGGCTGAAGAAGATCGTAGCCATCGCCGCGGAAGACGGCGCGCTTAGCTTGCTGGCCGAAGGTTCGGGAAGCGTGGTATCGGCAAAAGTGAATGCCGCAGGCGAGATCGTGGGAGAGCCCAAGCAGGTCGATCATGCTGCCCTGCCCGATTTAACCGCAACCTCCGCTAATGGTGACCCCGTTCCGTTGAGCGCGGCGCAGTTTCTCGAACTGCTCATTGCCGGTCAGCCAAAGCGGGACCTCCAGTTGCCCGGTCCTGTGGATGCCATTGCCATCGGTCCCTCGGACACCTTGATCTCACGCGGCGGGAAGATCGAGCGGTGGCGCGACCGTAGTTGGATTCCGCTCGAATTACCCGAACTAGGCCGGGCCATCTCGATGAGCTTTTCCTCCACGGGCACGCTCTGGGTGATCGATACCACCGGCGACCGCACCGACGTGAAGGAATACAGTCTCGACGGAAAATTTCTGCGCCACCTCGGCATCGCGCCCGAGGCGCCGCAGCCGGTCCAGATCGTCTCGGCGCAGAATGGACGAATGCTTTATCTCCGCGAAGAAAACGAAAAAGAAAGCCGCGTCCGCGCGCTCGCGCTGGTCGGCTCCCGCGCCGAGGAAGGCCCGGGCGCGGAGGAAATTTCCACCTGGGAAGTGGTGTTTTCTCAGAGCATCCGGCCCGCCGCCACGCCCGAGGCGGCGGGCGATTTGCTGAGCGGCTTCACGGCGGAGCCCACGGTGGAAGTCGCCCTTCGCGAAAACGCGCTGCAGCCCGAGCGCACGGGGGAGAAAGCCGCGCTGAGCCTGTTGCAGAATGACGACCACACCGCGCTCGCCCTGGCCGACGGTTTGCCGCTCCAGTCCATTGCCACGACGCCCGGTCTGAAATGGTCGCAACTCGGGCATCGTGGAAAGGGCGACACCCTCACGGTGGTGCAGAGCGACGGGTTCGTCATCGAGGAGTTCACGGTCTATCGGCCGGGGAACTTGGCTAGCTTCGACGCCGGCGAGTACCGCTATCCCAAGGAACTCCCCGCGCCCAAGGATGAGCAAAACATCCCAGAACCAAGGAGCGTGGACGTCCCGTCCGCCACCTCTTCCGATCAGATTGACGAAGCGGACGAGGACGTCCGCGCTCCTTGAAATCCAGTCCGCCGCGCGGCTACATCAGCTGATACGGGTCCACATCCACCGCCACCACCACATCTTCCGGGAAGGTCAGCTTTTCCAGCACCCCCTTCAAATGACGGCTCAACCGCGCGATCGCCACCGTCCGCAGCATCAGGTGAAAACGGAAATTCCCGTGCGATCGCTCCAGCGGCGCGGGCGCGGTTTGGCTCAGCTCCACCCCGGCGGGCAGGTTCTCCCGCAGCCGCCGCTCCAGCGTTTCCGCCGAGAATTTCCCCCGGTCCTCGTGCGGCGACCGGATGGTGATCAGCACCATGTGCGTGAATGGCGGATAGTTCCACTGCTGGCGAAACTCCACTTCCTGCTCGCGAAACCCCTCGAAATCATGATGCCGCGCGTACTGGATCGCCGGATGATACGGTGTAAAACTCTGGATGAACACCTCGCCCTCCAGCTCCCCCCGGCCGGCCCGCCCGGCGACCTGGGTGATCAATTGAAATGTCCGTTCGCTCGCCCGGAAATCCGCCAGATGCAGCGTCAGGTCCGCATTCACGATTCCGACCAGCGTCACGTTCGGAAAATGCAGTCCTTTCGCGATCATCTGCGTGCCGACCAGGATGTCGATTTTGCCCAGCCGGAACTCGCTGAGCGCCTCGCGGTAGGCGCCTTTCCGCGTCATGGCGTCGGCGTCCATGCGACGGACGACCGCCTTCGGAAAAAGGCGCGCGACCGCGTCCTCCACCTTCTCCGTGCCGGTGCCGGAATATCTAATCTTCGGGTCGGAACATGCGGGACACTTTTTCGGCACGGCCGCCACATGACCGCAGATGTGGCAGACGATCCGCGCGGCCGCGCGGTGATAGGTGAGCGCCACGCTGCAGTGCGGGCATTCGCAGACGTAGCCGCAGACATGGCAGATCAGGGAGGTGGAAAAGCCGCGCCGATTCAGGAAAAGGATCGTTTGCTCGCGCCGCTCCAGTCGCCGCTCGATGGCCTGAGCAAGCCGGCCGGAGAGAATCGCGCCGCCCTTTTGCTTCTGCGATTCCTGGCGCATGTCGATCACGCGCAGGATGGGCATTTTCTGGTCATCCACCCGCTCGAGCAGGCGCAACAACCGGTATTTTCCGCTCAGCGTATTCTGGATGCTTTCGAGCGAGGGGGTGGCGCTGCCGAGCAGGACGACGCACTTTTCCAGGGCGCCGCGGACGACGGCGAGGTCGCGCCCGTGATAGCGCGGCGCTTCCTCCTGCTTGTAGGAATTTTCGTGCTCTTCATCGACCACGATCAGGCCGAGATTTTCCAGCGGGGCGAAGACGGCGCTGCGCGCGCCAATGACGATGCGGGCCTGCTGATCATTGATCCGATGCCACTCGTCGTAGCGCTCGCCGCCGGAGAGATGGCTGTGCAAAACGGCCACGCCGACCTCCGGAAAACGCCCCTTCAAACGCTCGACGGTCTGCGGCGTGAGCGCGATTTCCGGGACGAGCAGGATGGCCGATTTGCCGCGATCGAGCGCGCCTTGCACGAGCTGCAGGTAAACCTCGGTCTTTCCGCTCCCCGTCACACCGTGTAACACAAACGGTTTCGGGGCCGGCTCGTCGAGCGCGGCCGCCAGTTCGGCGAAAGCGCGCGCCTGCTCGGCGTTGAGCGCGAGCGGGGTGGTGGCGATGAAGACTTCGTCCTGGAGCGGATCGCGCTGGACTTCCTCGCTGAAAAAAGTGAGCAGGCCCTTCTTTTCCAGGCTGCGCAGGCTGGCCCGATCGACGCCGCAGTCGCGCGCGATCTGCGTGACCTTCGCTTTTCCGTGCTGGCCCAGGTACTCCAGCACCTCGCGCTGTCCGGGCGAGCGGCGGCCGGTTTTCTCCAGTTCTTGGTCGGTGACCTCGCGGGCGAGGCGGGCGAATTGCTGGGTCTTGGCCGTCATTTCCGCCTTGCGCACGACCTGCGGCAGCACGGCGCGGAAAGCGGTTTCCAGCGGGCAGCAATAATAGTCACTCACCCAGCGCGCGAGCGAGAGCAGCCGCGGATTGAGCGCCGGGCGGTCGCCGATCACGCTCTCGATGAC
>JBGTNO010000130.1:0-21795 GCA_041743065.1 Chthoniobacterales bacterium | reverse complement strand
AGGCGCTGGCGCTGTTGCGCAAGGCGCAGCGGCGCTGCCGGCATTGGCAGGTGGAGGAGAAGGGCTTCAAGGCGATCGGGAAGGGGCTGGCTAAGACCTATAAACGGGCGCGCGGAGGCTACCGGAACTGCCGGAAGGATCCGTCGCCGGAACGGCTGCACGACTGGCGCAAGCGGGTGAAGTATCACAGCTACCATGTGCGGCTGCTGGGGCCGCTGTGGGAGCCGATGTCGGAGGGGCAGCGGGCGGGATTGAGCGATCTGGCGAGGATGCTGGGGGATCATCACGATCTGGAAAGTCTGCGCCGATGGCTGGAGAAGGAGGAGGCGGGGGCGCGGTGGCGGGGGGCGGTGCGGCAGCGGATGGGGGAGCTGGCGGAGGATGCGCTGGCGAGCGGCTGTGTGCTGCTGGCGCTGAAGCCGAAGGATCTGATGGCGGTCTTCGAGAAGTGGTGGAGGGCGGCGGCGGAGTAAGGGAGGGGACTTGGCGTTTGCCAAACGCGGCGGTTGTTTCTAGCCTGCCGGCACTTTCCCGCCCATGAGTCAAAATATCGAATCGCACCTCATCGAGAAACGCGTTTTCAAGCCCGCGAAGAGTTTTGCCAAAGCGGCCCGGATCGGCAGCATGGAGGAGTATAAGAAGCTCTACAGGCGGTCGATCAAGTCGCCGGATAAGTTCTGGGCGCGGGAGGCGAAGGAGCTGCAGTGGCGGAGAAAATGGGATCAGGTGTGCGAATGGAAGCCACCGTACGCGAAGTGGTTTGTCGGCGGTCAGCTCAATGTGGCGGAAAACTGCCTGGACCGGCATCTGGACGGGCCGCGGCGGAACAAGGCGGCGATCATCTGGGAAGGGGAGCCAGGGGAGAAGCGGACGCTGACGTATCACCAACTGCATCGCGAGGTGTGTTTGTTTGCCAACGTGCTGCTGCGGAACAGGGTGAAAAAGGGGGACCGGGTGCTTATCTATATGCCGATGATCCCGGAGGCGGCGATCGCGATGCTGGCCTGCGCGCGGATCGGGGCGGTGCATTCGGTGGTGTTTGGCGGGTTCAGCGCGGACAGCATCCGCGACCGGATCGAGGACTCGAAGGCGTCGCTGGTGGTGACGGCGGATGGCGGCTACCGGCGGGGCTCGATCGTGCTCCTGAAGAAGAATGTGGACGACGCCCTGAAGTCGGGCGGCAAATCGGTGAGGAAGGTGATCGTTTTCCGACGGGCGCATAATGAGATCCATATCCAGGAGGGCCGCGATGTCTGGTGGCACCGCGAGGTGGAATATGTGAACGCGAAGAGCGAGGCGGTGGCGCTGGATAGCGAGCACCCGCTCTACATTCTCTACACGAGCGGCTCAACCGGGAAACCGAAGGGGATCCTCCACACGACGGGCGGGTATCTGACCGGCGTTTATACCACGACGAAATACATCTTCGACCTGCGGGAGGAGGACATTTTCTGGTGCACGGCGGATGTGGGATGGGTGACGGGGCACAGCTATGTGATCTACGGGGCGCTGGCGAACGGGGCGACGACGCTGATGTACGAGGGGGCGCCCAATTCGCCGGAGCCGGATCGTTTCTGGCAGCTGGTGGAGAATTACGGGGTGACGATTCTCTACACGGCGCCGACGGCGATCCGGGCGTTCATCAAATGGGGCGACGAGTGGCCGAAGAAGCACGATCTCAGCTCGCTGCGGCTGCTCGGCAGTGTGGGCGAGCCGATCAATCCGGAGGCGTGGATGTGGTATCGCGAGGTGATCGGCGGCGGGCGTTGCCCGATCGTGGACACCTGGTGGCAGACGGAGACGGGCGCGATCATGATTACCCCGTTGCCAGGGGCGGTGCCGACGAAGCCAGGCTCGGCGACGCTGCCGTTCTTCGGCGTGGACGCAGCCATCGTGAACGACGAAGGCGAGGAAGTGCCGCCCAACATTGGCGGGAAGCTGGTGGTGCGGAAACCGTGGCCCTCGATGTTGCGCTCGATCCACGGCGATAAGGCACGTTACAAAAAAGTTTACTGGAGCGAGTTCCCGAATATCTACCTCGCGGGAGACGGCGCGCGGCGGGATGAGGATGGCTATTTCTGGATCGTGGGCCGGATCGATGACGTGCTGAATGTGGCGGGTCACCGCCTGGGAACCTCGGAAGTGGAGAGCGCGCTGGTCAGTCATCCCGACGTGGCGGAAGCGGCGGTGGTGGGTCGGCCCGACGAGCTCAAGGGCCAGGGAGTGGTCGCGTTTGTGACCGTGCGATCGGGCGTGAAGCCCGGCCCCGCCTTGCGCGAGCAGCTCCGCCAGCATGTTTCCGAGGCGATCGGACCGATCGCCAAACCGGACGACATCCGCTTCGCCGAGGCGCTGCCCAAGACCCGGAGCGGCAAGATCATGCGCCGCCTTCTCAAGGAAGTGGCGGGTGGCGGTGACGTGACCGGCGACACCACGACACTGGAAGACCTCAGCGTATTGACTCGTCTCGGCTCCAGCGAAGAGTGACCCCTCGCAATCGTTCGAAAAAGATTGCACACGAAGATTCGGCTGGGCACTATTCCGGCTTTACTTGCAGAGTCCCTCCACGCAAATCTCAGCCCCACCCACGCTTATTGTATGAAATTGATGTATAAACCTATCATTCCAGCCTGTGCCCTCGCCCTGGCCTTCACCACAATTCCTTCTTACGGAGGCATGGATGCCAGCGACGGCAAAAGCTACAGTGAAGGGAAAGGAAGCAGCGGCCTCACCATTCGTGACACCCCCTTCCGCGGCGCGGTGACCCTCCGGGGCGGCTACGACGACAACGTCGGCGCTTCCTCCATCAATCGGCAGGAGTCCTATTTCAGCAGTATTTACGGCGAACTGAACGCCGATCTGGGCACCCCGCGCACCCGTTTCACCATCGGAATTTCCGGCGGGGCGACCTATTACGAGAGCGACGAATCCTGGGATTATCTGGCCACGCTCAAAATGGAACTCACCCACCGCGCTACTTCCCGCCTCACTCTTTCGGCGCGGATTTACGCCACCTATCAAGTCGAGCCCGACTTTTCGCTCCTGCTCGGTAACGAGCGTCGGAATGGTCAGTATTTCTTCGGCAACTCCCAGTTTTCCGCCAAATATCAGTGGTCTCCTCGATTCTCGACGGTGACCAGTTACAGTCTTGTCGGGGTTTTCTACGATGACAAATTCGCCTCGGATGTCAGTGACCGGTTCGAGCATTACTTCTCTCAGGAGTTTCGCTATCTCGTCCGGCCGACCACGACTCTCGTGGCGGAATATCGATTCGCGGTCTATGACTATATTGAGAATAACATCAACGACGGCACCTCCAATTACTTCCTGGTGGGGGTCGATCAGGCTTTCAGCCCTCGGTTGAACGCCTCCGTGCGCGGCGGTGTTGAGTTCCGCGATAACGATGCTCAGGGCAGCCAGACTTCGCCCTACGGTGAGGCCACCCTCACTTACGCCTATGGACGTTTCTCCAATATTTCCTGGATCAACCGCTACGGTTTCGAGCAGTCCACCTCGGCCACCGGCACCGAGCGCCGCACCTTCCGCTCGGGACTGCGCATCAAGCATGGCTTCACCGCCAAGCTGAGCGCCTTTCTGGCGGGCTTTTACCACAACAACTATTATGAGGCACCTAACTTCGATTACTCGGAAAACCTGATCGACGTGACGACCGGGCTGCAGTTCGATGTCACCCGTAACTTCTCGCTCAACGCGGGCTATTCCTACACGCATCTCGATTCCGAATTGGCTTTCCAGAGTTACGACCGGAATCGGGTCAACGTCGGCGCGACGTTCTCCTTCTGAGTCAACCCAGTAGCTGGCTCCTTAAGATCAAGAGCCGTAGGATAGGCGCTTGCGGTTTAATCCGAAGCGTCTAACTTACGGCTCTTCTTTTTTCCGTAAACTCCCCGATTTCTTATGGCAGACACTGGCGAAGCCCAACTTCACTTTCTGGACTATTGGCGGGTCATCAAGGTCCGGTTCGGAATCATTCTTCTCGCGTTTCTTTTGGTGGTGGTCACAGCGGCCGTCACGGTCGCTTTTCTGCCCCGACAATACCTGTCCAAGGTGACTTTGGAGGTGAAGCCGGATAATTCTCGTCCGGTGACCGCTTTCGCGGGCAATAACCCAGGGGGATCAGACTCCCGCTTCGCCCCGACCCAGTTTCAGATCATTCAGAGCAAGTCGATTCTCTACCCTGTTATCCAAAAGCTGAAGTTGGACGAGAGTTGGGCGCAGGGCGGGAGGCTCGACCTGGAGCAGGCGTACAACGTCCTTCTAAGCAAGATGCAAGTCCGGGACGTGCGCAATACCGATTTGATCGAGATCGGAATCTATAGCGAATCGGCCGAGGAAGCCGCCGAAATCGCGAACACGATCGCCCGGCTGTATCAGGAGCGACGCATTGAGGATCAGGATGAACTGGTCGGGCGGGGCCTGGAACAGCTGGATGAGGAAGTCGCGAAGCAGGAAAAAAAGGTGGAAAACGCGGCCGCCGAGATGATCAAAATCCGCGCGGATCAGGGCATCGTCGATCTCAACCCCGAATCCGTGGAGAACGTGGGAGATCCTCAGATCAGCCAGCTCCTCGGCGCCGAAAACCGGGTGGATGAAGCGCGGGCGCAGCTCTCCACTCTTGAGACTCAGAATGAACAAGTGCAAAAACTGGGCCCCGACGAGTTGATGGTGGCCTTGCGGATTCTGGAGATCGAGGACCCGACCGTTCAGCAGATACTTCCTCAGTACAACGAGACCGTCTCCCAAGAAGCCAATCTGCTTAACTCGGGCATTGGCCCGAACCATCCCAAAGTGCAATCCCTGCGCGCGACGAGGGAGGTTTACAGCCGGCAACTGGCGGATCAGATGAAGGCCATTCGCCTGAACCTGGAGACTCGTCTGAGGATCGCGCGCGAGCGCCTGGCCGCCCTGGAAGCGACCGCTACCCAGAGCCGCGCAGGGGTGCAGGACCTGAAGGCACAGAGTGGAAATTATATCGAGGCCAAAAACCGCTACATTCAAGCCAAGGAAATTCTGGCGGCCTCCCGCACCAGGTTGCAGACGCAGCGAATGGAACGCCGCATCGCCTTCGAGCCAGCTAAGATTTGGAATAATGCGGAAGCCGCCAAACGGCCTGCCAAACCCAATGTGACCGCTTATATGGCGCTGGCGGTGGTCAGCGGTCTGATCGTGGGCATCGGTCTGGCCTTCTTCATCGAGTATCTGGATACCAGCGTGAAGACGGTGGACGATGTCGAATCTTATCTCGGTGTGACCGTGCTGGGCGTCATCCGAAGAAACGTGGGTCTGCTCCACCGGGAAAAGGGCGATACCCCCGACGCGGAAGCCTACCGAACCATCCGCTCCAACATCGAGTTCAACCGTAAAAACCCCGAGGCGAACACCATTACCGTGGTCAGCGGCGGTCCGGGAGAAGGCAAATCCACCACCCTGGCCAACCTCGCCTTTGTCTGCGCGCAGGGCGGATACCGGGTTCTGATCATCGATGCGGATCTTCGGCGCCCCACTCAGCACAAAATCTTCGATGTTCCAAACGCCATCGGTTTAACGAACCACCTCATGGGTGAACTGACATTGGACGAAGCCATCCGCCCTACCGAAGTCGAAAATTTGTATCTTCTTCCCAGCGGTATCCTGCCGACGGACGCGGTCGGCATCCTCAGTTCGCAGCGCATGAATGAACTCATCGCCCGGGTGAAAGGAAGCTTCGATCTGGTGTTCTTCGATTCGCCGCCGATTTTGGGAGTGAGCGACGCCAGCGTGCTGGCCAAAGAGGTGGATATGACCCTCATGATCATTCAGCATCGCCGCTTTCCGCGCTCCATGCTGTTGCGAGTCAAGCAGGCGGTCGCCAATGTCGGCGGCAATCTGCTGGGAGTGGTTTTGAACAACGTGGACACCAAGCACGACGACACCTACCAGTATTACACCAGTTACTACGACTACTATACAACCCAGGACACCGGGGATTCTCCCCGCACCAAGCTGGATACCAAACCACAGGGCGCTCGGGAAACCCCGGTGGCGGCGGGCAGCATTGCCTCGACTGGTGAAGATGAATACTAGGTCTCCTCTCTCGGCCCTCTGGCTGGTTTTTCTATTTTGCCTTAGCGCTGGTCTGCATAATCACGCCTCCGCTCAGGCCGCTCTTCGGCCTGGAGATACCATTCAATTAAGGTTGGGCGGCGTTCCGCCGGATGAAACGGTCGCGTTCAGCGCGACCTATTCCGTGGATAGCCGGGGTATGCTGAATCTTCCCTATATTGGCGGAATCAAGGCTGCCGGCTTGCTTGCTTCCGAAGTGCAGCGTTCTATCGAGTCCAAACTAAAGTTGGACGGAATCTACACCAACCCAACTATCACGATCGGCACCGAAGGGGCTCCGGTTTTTGTCGCGGTTGGAGGCGCGGTGAGAGCTCCCGGTCGCGTCCCCTACACTCCGGATATGACTCTCCTAACCGCGATTACAGCTTCCGGCGGATTTAACGATTTTGCCAACGAGCGCAAGATCCGGCTGCGGCGCAATGGATCCGAGACGATGTTTGACGGCCGCGAAATCCGCCGGAACCCAAGCACAGACCCCAAGCTCCTCCCCGGGGATCAGGTGGAAGTGGACGAGAGTTTCTTTTAGAACGTCGAAGAGCAGTGCAACTGACTGGAGCCGTTTCGCTGCGCGAAACGCGAGAGGTGGGCAGCGAGGACGTTGCCTCGCCAGCACGCTCTATTTAAGCAACCCTGTTTTCTGAGCTTGGCTCGCCTTTGGTCTGCCGGCGCGAGAGAGCAGCAGCGTGCTTTACCCGAGTCTCGCACAGCGAGAAGGCTACAGGGAATCTGTGCCGGGGCATTTCACGGAGTCATTTAATCGGCCGGCAGACGATGATCCCGCTGTGAGAGCTGAACCGATAGAGATAGTCTCGCAAACGCGAATCCACCACTACCTTTCCATGGTTTCGCGGGGAAGAGGCGTGCATGAATCGGAGCACCCCCTGGTCGTCCCGGTAGGCCAATCCGACATGAGAGGTGGAATAGCCCCGCCCATCCCGTCCGCAAATCCCGATGATGTCACCGCTGCGCAGCTTGGGCTCAATGCTGGCGACCTGTGATTTGGGAATCTGATAAAAGGGCGTAGCCGCCACCATCGCTTCCATCTTGCCGAGCGGTCGCAGGAGAGCGGGGTTATTCCGCAAATAACGATAGCCCTTCCAATTAATCGTCATTTCCCCGGTGGAGTGCGGCACCCGTTCGCCACCCAGCTTGCGGGTAATGTCCTGCACGAGTCCCCGCCGGTCGTTGTCGGCCGCCCAATCTTCGAGGTAGTGCAACCGCGAGAGATAGTCGCCGGTGCACCGGCCATTCCGATAGCGGTCCATCTCGATGTAATGGAGCATGGTGCTGGGACTCCAGCGATCCTGTGGCTCATCGAGCATGCGGGCAAACGCGAGCGCGCTCTCAAAAAACGTCCAGCAATCCAGTCCGAAGAGGTTCACCGAGGCGGCCTCGATGCGGTCGTCGATTTCCAGAGTGAACGATTGGTAGGGCGTTCCGACCAACGCGAGTCCGGCTTGGGTCACTCGTTCGCCGATCGGCAACTGCGCCCACTGCCCAGACTTGGCGCGACGAACCAGATTATCGAATTGAGCCTCTCCTTTGAAGACCGTGGAGAAGGGAAGCCCGGCTCCGAACGCCGCGAACGGAGAGGAAAGGAGAATAATCCAGCAAAGAAGCAAAGGCCGCATGGAACGAGACTCTCGGCTGATCCTACGCGGCGCTCAATCCCTTTCCCGACCTCAGAGCAACTCGGCTCCGAGTTCGGCCAGTTCGCTTCGCTCGCCCTTGTAAAGCGTGGCATGGGCGGATATAGCCTGGCCTTTCATCCGGTTGCGCACGAACACCAAACCGTTCGAACGACTATCGACATAGGGATTATCGATCTGGCTGGGATCGCCCACCATTACCAGCTTGGCCCCCTTCGACATGCGCGTGACGATGGTCTTCGCTTCCCGGGGAGTGAGCTGCTGGGCTTCATCGAGCACAAAAAAACGCCGGGGTATGGAACGTCCGCGAATATAAGCCAGCGCCTCGATTTCCACCAATCCCTGATCGATCAGCAGCTCATGGGGCTTCCGCGCGCTGGCCGGCGCCCCGCCCTGCTCAGGCGCGTGCGCTTTCCGGCCTTTGCCCGCCGCGCTGGCAGCCGGAGGTATCAGCACCTCAAAGGCGTCATAAATTGGCTGAAGCCACGGATGCATTTTCTCCTCCAGGCTGCCGGGCAGGAAGCCCAGCGTCTCGCCCATCGCCACCACCGGCCGGCTGACGGTGAGGCCGGTAAACGTTTTGTTAAACACTTGATGGAGGCCGGCCGCCACGGCGACGAGGGTTTTACCCGTGCCGGCATGGCCAAAGCACGTGACCAGCGAGATCTCCGGGTCCAGCATGGCATCGATAAAGCACTGCTGCCCCAGATTGGCGGGGCGGAGATCGGTTCCCCGCGGGATGTGCAGCACCGGCGGCACATGCAGCCGCCGGAAAAGACGGTCCTGATAAAGCCGGGCCGGGATGGTCTTGCGCTGACCGGCGCGCAGCAGCACGTAGTCGTTGGTGGTGAATGGCGTCATCCGGTCCGGCGCGACTTCCAATTCGCCGGAACTCGCAAACCGCTGGAGTTCGTGCGCGTCCACTTCCAGCTCCATCAGACTCTGGCTGTGCAAATCCTCCACCGGCACCTTGTCGTTCTGATAATCCTGACAGGTGATACCCACCGCCAGAGCCTTCAGGTGGAGATTGAGATCCTTGGTAATCAGAAAAACCGGTTCCTCGAACTTCTCCCGCACCCGGATGGCGTGAGCGAGAATGCGGTGATCCACCCGATCGGTCTCGGGGAAAAGACGGTAGAGATGTTTGATCGCGCCGGTTTTCACCCCCGCAGAAACATCGAAGGCCGCCAGCCGCACCGTTCCTCCGCCAATGGTGGGAGCGCCTTCCAGCACCGAAACATCGTCCGGCCGGAAGATACCCGTTAAGAGCCGATGGACCGCGCGGGCGTTGGCGCCCCGTTCCGACTGCTCATTCTTGAAGCGATCCAGCTCCGAGAGGACATCGACCGGGATCCAGACATGATTGTCGTCGAAACGATCCACGCAGCTCGGATCGTGCAGCAGCACATTGGTATCGAGCACAAAATGCTTGGCCCGCGTTCGGGCTGAACTGATGGGGCGGGACTGGGGGCGGGTGACAGGAGCAGCTTCAACGAAAGAGTCGAGATGATTCATGCGGAGACAACAAATCTAACGGGCAAGGAGTGAAGGCCGGGATCGAGAGATCCGGCGAAAGGTGCGGTCTGGGAAATCCAGTGCGTCACGAACTTCCATGGGTAGCGGATTGCGGGCCAAACCACAACTGATAGTAGCAAAATATCATCGAGGCCCATCCGGACCCCTTCCAGGTGCCCCAGATTATTTGGCCAAATCGGATCCGTAGAGCTGACTGTTGGCATCCAGATCCTTGACGACGGTGCAAAGGTAAACGGGCTCATCCCGCAGGTGACGGTATTTCGTGATTTCGGATTTGTTGATCACCTTGAACCCGTAGCGCTCGAACATCCGCGTCCCCCGCCGTGCCTCGAAGACCACCATCTGGCCGAAGACCCGTTTCTCGCCACAGTCGCTGAGATAGCGCAGGAAACTGTCGATCAGCAGCCGGGTGGAGAGCACGTTCCGCACTTCGGAGAGGAGATTGATGTGAAAATGGGGCACGCCTTTGGGCGCGGGCGGCACCTCGCTTCGACCCTCGAAAAAAATCCACTTTACGAATCGCCGGGAGGCCGCGTTATAGCGTGGATAGCGCCGGAGGCCTCTCCACCCGAGGCCGAGATTCATTCTCCAGTCGAACGAACGCTGCCGCGCGGGATGTCGCGAGCCGAGCAGGTAGCCCTTCACGGTTCCCCCGTGTTCGAGCACTAGCGCCGATTCCGGCTCAGCGTCGGTGTAATACGAGGTCAGGTAGTCCGCGAAGAGTTCACGATCCTCAAACACCGGATCGATGGGATCCCCCAGAAATCCGGTGTCACAACAAAGCTGACGAACTGCCTCCCTGTCCCGCGGCGCATATTTCCGCAACCCAGGTGCGAAAGTGGTGGCGGGCATCGATGATAAATTTGCCCGGCGCGGGGGCCGGTCACGACCCGCGCGGCGCGGCGCTTCCCGCCGTCTCAGGCAAAGGCCAGGCGACCTTCCAGGCCACGAATCTCCCCGACGAGACGACGCATATCGCGCCGCACTTCTTCCAGCACCTCGCGGCTGATTTCCGCGCCGCGGACGCGCAGGGCTTCGATCTTGTCGAGGATCGTCTGAAGCTTGAGTTCAGCGGCCAAAAGAAGCCCGTGGTGCTCGGAGCCTTCCGCCGCGCCTTCGATGTGCTGCTGGAGCCGGCGCTGCGTCTCGGTCAGCTCGGCCAGCATGATTTTCTCGTCGGCCACGCGGCGGAGATCGCCCGCCAGGCCCATTTTGCAGAGCAGCCAGATCGCCCATTTGGTGGGGTCGAAATGCCACGGTTTAATGCCGTTGCGGTAATCGTGCTGAAACTCGTGATGATAGTTATGGTAACCCTCGCCGAAGGTGAAGAGCGCCATCACCCAACTGTCCCGCGCGCTGCAGCGGCTGGAGAAGGGCCGTTTGCCGACCATATGGCAGGCGGAGTTGATGAAGAAGGTGCTGTGCTGCACGCAAACGATGCGCGCCACGCCGCCGAGGAGCAGACCCCCGAGCGCGCCGGACCAGCCGTTCCAGAGGAAGCCGGCCAGCGAGGTGAGCCCGAAGCTCACCGTCACCGCGATCAGCTGCACCCACTTGTGCTGCCACATGACCAGCGGATCGCGTTTCAGGTCGGAAACGTTGTCAAACGGCGGCTGCGGATCGACTTTGAAGAGGAGCCAACCGATGTGCGCCCAGAAAAAGCCCTTGGAAATATCGTAGGGATCCTCGTCATGATCGACATACTTGTGATGCCGGCGATGCTCGGCGGACCACATGAGCGCGGAATTTTCGAAAGCCGCCGCTCCGAAGATCAGGGTGAAGAGTTTCACCGACCAGTGGGCCTTGAAAGTCAGGTGCGAGAACAGGCGATGATAGCCCAGCGTGATGCTCATACCCGTGGCCGCGCAGAGAAAGAGGAACATCCCAAACTGAAACCAATCGATACCAAATTTCCAAAGATAAAGGGGGACGGCGGTGATGCAGAGGGTGAAGGTGCCGATGAGGAAAGTGCTGGTGATCCAGTTGACGTGTTTAAAGGGGATTCGTGAGAACATGCGGGAAACGGTAAGAGAGCGTGAACCATGCCTCAGTTCACTGAATTCGCCAACAGTTTAAATGGACTTCAGCCTCCCCTATGGGAGAGGCATCCCCGCCTGCGTGGGCTCCTGCATGAAGCTGTTGCGGCAGAGGGTCGCGTAAGTACCGCTCTCGGCCATCAGCTCGTCGTGCCGGCCGCGCTCGACGATTCGGCCGCGCTCCATCACCAGGATTTGGTCGGCGTGGCGCACGGTCGAAAGCCGATGGGCGATGACGAAGCTGGTGCGCTGGTGCATCAGCCGGTCCAGCGCTTCCTGGATGAGCCGCTCCGTCTCGGTGTCCACGCTCGCCGTGGCTTCGTCGAGAATGAGAATCGGAGGATCCTTCAGAAGTGCCCGCGCGATCGAGACCCGCTGTTTTTCGCCCACGCTCAGTTTCACCCCGCGCTCGCCCACGATGGCGTCGAGGCGTTTTTCCATCCGCTCGACAAACTGCCACGCATTCGCCGCCTGCAGCGCGGCCTTCATTTCCTCGTCGGTGGCGGATGATTTCCCGATGCGCAAGTTATCGCGGATGGTGCCGTTGAAGAGGAAACTTTCCTGCGTCACGATTCCCACCGCGCGCCGCAGCGTGCTCTTCGAGTGATCCCGCAGCGGCGTGCCGTCGATCAGGATCTCGCCCGAATCGAACTCGTAGAAACGCGTCAGTAAACTGACGAGGCTCGATTTGCCCGCGCCGGTGGCTCCGACCAGCGCCACCGTTTCCCCCGGATGCGCATGAAGACTGATCCCGTGCAATACCGGCACCTCTTCGCTGTAGGAAAAACCGATGTTCTGGAAACGCACATCCCCGCTCACTTCGATGGCGTCCCCCGCGTCCTCCTCCCCCAGGCGCCCCGGTTCCTCCGGCGTGTCGAGAATCTCGAAGACGCGTTCGCCGGCGGCGCGACCGGACTGGATGAGCTGGTTGAGCTGATGCAGCTTCGCGATCGGCTCGTAGAGGAAATTGACCAGAATGAGGAAGGCGGCCAGCGCACCCACCTCCAGGTCGCCCCGCAGCGCCGCGGCCGCGCCGAAGCCGAGCACCAGCACGAGCCCGCACGAGGCGAAGAAACTCATCGAGGGGTTGTAGAGCGCCCACGCGCGCATCACCACCAGCGTGGCCCGCCGGAGCTGGTCGCTCACGCGGTTGAAGCGCGTGTGCTCCTCCTCTTCGCGCACATAGGTTTTGATCTGGCGAATACCCGCCAGGTTATCGTGCAGCAGGGAATTCATGGCCGATGAGGCCACGCGCTGCTGGCGGTAACGCTGATGCGCCGTAAGCGTGTAGGTCAGCGCCCCGGCCACCAGAAAGGGCATCGGCGCCAGCGCCAGCAGCGCCAAAGTCACATCGTAGTAAAGCAGCACCGCCAGCACCACGACCACCTGCAAGAGCGCCACCACGCCATTTTCGATACCGTCGATCAGCATCCGCTCCACCGAGGTCACGTCCTCGAGAATCCGCGTCATGATATCACCCGTCGAGCGGTCGTCGAACCAGCCCAGCGGCAGCCGCTGGATATGTTCGTAGAGATCACTGCGCAGATCGTAGATCACCTTTTGCTCGAAGGCGTTATTGATGACGATGCGGAGCCCATTAAAGAAATCGCGAGCCAAAAACGAACCCAGCGCCAGCAGGATCATCGGCAGCAAGCGGTTCGGTTGCCCGGTCTTGATCACGTCGTCGATCACCCGCTGGGTCACGGCGGGAAAGACGATCACCATGAGCGTGCTCACCACCGCGCAGCTCACGGTGCCGACCGCGAACCAGGGATAGCGCCGGAGATAGGCGGAGATGCGGACGACCGTGTTCATACGAGCCGCAGACCCTCGCGGAGAGCTACCTGATTGGCAAGCCGGGTGGTCACGCTCTTACCGGAGCGTCGGCCGGTCACTTGTTATCAAGCCAGCCGTCAAATTCTGTCGGATTTCACGGTCGATGCGAAATTGGTGACGATCGGGAGAGGTGTCGAAATCACAAGCCCGGAGACAGATCATAGCGCTGGCACAGCGCCAGATTCTCGCCCTCCAGCGTTCCGCCCGGCGGATCGGCCAGCTCCCGGGTCGTCGCCAGCCGGGTGAGCTCAAAGCCACGCGCCGCGAGGAAGCCGGGCAGCCGGTCCGTCTCGATGGACCAGGTGAATGGCTCCCCGCGCCGGGCGACCCACCGGTCGATCCACCAGCTGCGCGGCCGGAAGCCGCACGATCCATCCGGCCACCTCTCCATGAAGCTGAAGATGACCTGCA
Organism: Chthoniobacterales bacterium; assembly: GCA_041743065.1. Classification (GTDB taxonomy): domain Bacteria; phylum Verrucomicrobiota; class Verrucomicrobiia; order Chthoniobacterales; family Chthoniobacteraceae; genus JBBSOD01. The sequence continues at coordinate 8,204 of JBGTNO010000130.1, read as the reverse complement.
GGTGTCGGCATGGTGCCTGCCGCAGGGTGTCGAAGAGCGCGTGAATCGAATCCTCCCGCAGATACATCAGCAGCCCTTCCATGACCACGAGCGTGGAGCCCGATCCCAAATACTTCGCCGGCAAGCCGACTGTGTCCAGGTCGGCAGCCGCGAACCGCAGGGTCGGCGGCACCTCTACCCGCCTTCCCGCGATGGCGTCACGCTTGGCTCCCTGCGTCGCGGCGAGGGGCGACACGCGGGGTCACGTCTTTTGATTGCGGGGCGACACGCGGGGTCACGTCTTTTGATTGTAGCATTTGAGTAATTGTTTCCATTGCCTGCGCGTGGGTCGGTCCCTCTCGATTCTTTGCCTAATTCGGTGCAGAGCATTGGCCACAGTCCCGTAGTCCAGATCAACTTTGCTGCCCAGCTCCTTCAGTGCCAGCCCTCCATGGCTTCTCGCGGCCAGCAGGACCAAGTCCCGTGCGGGATCTCCGTATCGCACTGCCATTTCATCCCAGCATTCCCCTCGGATTCCCTCCATTGTCTCGCGCCAGTCCTCAAAGCTCCACCTTTGGTCGAGAACCCGGCTCCCTGGCACCTCCCGTGCTGGCTTCCCCAGCAGTCCCTTCATCTTTTCCACGAATTTCTTCCCGCCCAGGATCGCGCCACCCAGCGCCCGTTCCCATGGATCGTCCTCGCGGCCCTCCCTGAGCGACTCTTCCAACGCAGACCGATATCTCCCGATCTGCTCAACCGGCCCTTTGCCGCCCAACTCAGCCCGCATCCGCTCTACCGTCAGCCACGAAGGCGCCTTCTCCAGACCAAGATAAGCGCGGCACGAACTCCATGGATATTCCCGCAATATCCGCAACCGTTCCCTGACAATCTCCTTCTCAGGCACAACCGCCCGCGCTCCGGCCCGCGCCTCGGCCTGCCCCCGCTTGTCCAATCCCATCGACACCGTGCGAACCGGATTCAAATGGATGTAGCGGTTGACCTCTGCGACCCATATTTCCGTGTCGGTCAGTTCCGCCCTGAACCGCCCTTGAAAGAGCGGCCCCGCCCTCCGATGCTTTCGGTTGAACCACGAGGCGTAGCTGACATTGAGCCACTGCATCGCCCGGCTAAGGTTGGCCTCCGGCGTTTCGATTTGCAGATGGTAATGGTTCTCCATCATCACCCATGCGTGCAGCCGCACTGCAAACCGTTCGGGCAGTTCCGCCAACAGCCCCAGCCAATGCCGCCGTGCGGCTTCAGAGGGAAAAATCCGACGCCGCTCCAGCCCACGAGCCATGGCATGGTAAAACCCGCCCGGCACATCGATTCTCAGCGCTCTAGCCATCGCACGAATTTCTAAAGACACAGCGCCGATTCGTCAATCCAAAGAATGCTACATTCAAAAGACGTGACCCCGCTCTGGATGACCCACGGTCCGATCCTCGACCACCGCTTCGAGCCAGCGGACGCCTTCCCGTCCCGCACGATCCTCCTCTCCCGTCTTCTGTCGGCGCAGCCGCTTCTGCCGCCAACTCGCGAAAGTCTGATCCTTCACTCCCATCAACTCCGCGAACTTCGCCGCGCTCAGTCCGCTGCGTTCGAACTCGTCGAGCAGCGCCTCGCGTCGCTCCACCGGTGTTCGCACTCGGCCCCGTGTATCCGTTCTCAGCAGGACCCCGTCTTCCATCGTAGGTGTCATAGACCCTACGCTATGACATCTACGAACGGCTCCACCAGAGGTACTCGGCGTGACGCTTACTCTGGATGACCCGAATGCTACAATCAAAAGACGTGACCCCGATCTCCGATCCTCATCCAATAGCGCTGCCAATCCAAGCGGGTCGATACGACTTGTGGGCGCGTTACCCACGTATCGGTAGACATTACTGTCGCCCGCTGCAAATTTGACCGGGTCAGGCTGCAAGAACCTTCCCAGCTTAGCCGAGTAGCATCGACTACGATAGTCATAAAGCTCAATTTCACCTATCCACTCGCGACCGGTGAAAAGGAAGCGGTTGTTTGCGGCAGAAACGGCAAGCGTGGAGAATGTTGGACTTAAAACCGTCGGAAGCCCAAATGCATCATAAAGATAGCATTCTGCGATTGTTCCATTGCTGTCGGTAAGCGCCACGGTGCTTCCCAGCCCGTCGAAGTGATAGAATTGCACGGCTGAGTTATCTATCATCGCGAGGATCTCATCGCTACCCGCCCCATGAATGTAGCGACGAAGTTCCGCGTCGGACTGATTGCGCTCTTCGATCAGGTTCCACCCGTCCCACGTGAAAAAGGTCGTGACTCCATTGATGGTGCGGCTTGCTTGACGGTTTTGCGAGTCGTAGGTGAAGCTCGCCAATGTCGTGCCATTGATGGCGCTGAGCAGACGATTTTTCCCATCGTAGGTATAGGTCCAGCCATTGTAGCCGCTTAGATTGCCACTGGTATCGTAGGTGGGTGTGGTGGCGTCGACGGTGGTGTATTGATTAAGACTGTTGGCTGTGTAGTTGGCGGGAATCACCCCGGCGCTGTCGGTTACCGTGGTGCGATTACCCGCCGAATCGTAACCGAAGCCTGTGGTGTGGCCGCTGATGCCATAGTCCACCCCGGTCAGCTGATCAATGGCGTCGTAACTGTATTTCTCAGTCACATTGCTTGTTCCGCTGTAGGTCATCATTTTCTCCTTACGATTGCCTACGGCATTGAGAGCATAGTCAAACTTTGCAAAACTGGTAGGGCCGCGTTTGTGGTCGAGCGAGGTCAAGCGATTGGCGTCATCGTAAGAATATGTGGCGCTCGTGCCATTCTCAAGACTTTTGGAGATGCGGTTGTTATTGAGATCGTAGCCGTAGGTGGCCATGGGCGGCGGACCGTCCACGGTGACATTAGCCATTTGGCTGCGCGGCGTGTAAGAGTAGGCCACCACGGTGCCGCTTGGATAGGTGAGGGTGGACCGCTGGCCGTCGGAATCATAAGCGTAGGTCACGGATTTGGGCGCGCCGTCGGCGAGGATGTGCTGCGTCTCGCTGGTAAGCTGGTTGGCCATGTCGTAGGTATAGGTCAGTTCGCTCACGCTGTTGTTCAACGTCAAGAGGCGACCGGCGGAGTCGTAAGTCTTGACTACATCGGGCGTGCTGTCGCTCCAATCGCAGAGAAGATCGCGGTTCCGTTGGTCGAGGGTGCATGCCATGGTGGTGGCGTTGCGGGCGCGATAGACGGTGGCGACCTGACCGGCGGACGCGGTGTCGTTATAGATCCAAGCTTCGTAGCTGCCATCTGGATAGGTCATGCGCGTTCGCCGCGAGAGCAGATCGACGGTGAAGGTGTAGGTATTGTTGCGGGCGTCTTTCAGTGAGCCAAGGCTGCTGTCGGGCAGGTAGGTGAACGTGGTAGTCTGGGCTTTTGGATCGATCGTGGTGAGGGCGCGGTCCATGCTGTCGTAAGTATGCGTGGTCACCCCGTTGTCGGGGCGCGTGATGGTGAGGACGTTGCCGACGTTATCGTAGGTCCAGTCGGTGCCATTGCCCATCGGGTCGATCCGGGAGGTCATTCTGTGGCCAAGGTCGTAGGTCATTTGCCAGACCTTGCCGCGTGGATCGGTCAGGCTGATTTGGTCGCCGACATTATTGTAGGCGTATTGAGTAGTGGCGGCGGCTGACGTGCCGGCGCCAACAGTCTGGCTGGTGCGTTTCTGGCCGTGGTCGTAGGTGAACTCAGTCACTTTTCCGCCGGGGCTGGTGATCTTGCTCACGGTGCCGAAATAGCTGCAGGTGCTGCAGCCCGCTTCCAAGCCATACTCGTAGCTAGTGGTGCGCCCGAGCGGGTCGGTGACACTGAATGGGCGGTTGTATTCGCTGTAGGTCCAGGTGGTGGTGTGGCCGAGTTCATTCGTGGCAGTGAGTTTGTTGCCGAATTGATCGTAGGTCCAAGAAACAACGGCTCCGTCGGCAAACGTGCGGGCCAAGAGCTGGCCGCGCCAGTCGTAGGTTTCGCTGGTGATATTGCCACGCTGATCAGTGAAACTGGCCAGCAGGCCGCTGGGATGCCACATGTAGCTGATCACGTTGCCCAGCGCATCAGTGCGGGTTTTCAGGTCGCCGGGCAGGCCCCCAGTTTCGTTGGTTGCGTAGTAGACGCGGGTCTCGATGCCACCATTCTGTTGCCGGTGGGTGAGGGGCTGGGCGTTGCTATTGTAGGTCCACGTCTCGTAGGTGCCGTCGGGATAATCCTTCCGCGTGATCAGGCTATTGGTATCCCGGGTGTAAGTTGTGGTGTGATTGTTGGCGTCCGTCTCAGTCAGCACAAATCCTTTGCTGTTATAGGTCCGATTACTGGTGTGCCCCAGCGGATCAGTCGCGCTCAGGAGACGCCCGGCGTAGTCCCGTGTGAATTGGGTCGTGGCACCGGTGCCCGCCTCGGTCGCGCTGGTCAGAAAACCGAACCCGCCCGCGCCCCGGGTGTAGGTGGTGGTTTGTCCTGCGCCATCGGCGTAGGTATTTTGCAGACCGTTGGCGAAACCGCGCACGAGGCTTGCGCCATCGCCTCCCAGAATGACCGGATTGGGCCCAGTCCCATTGGGCAGAGAGACAATCATCTGATTGCTAACGAGGCTACGCTCTTCCAGCACAGTGCCCGTGACCAGATAAGCACCGTAGCCGTAATCGAAAACCTGGTTGTAATTGTAGGCATACTTCACTCGCGATCCCGCATCTGTGACCATGGGATCGCTGGCGGTGGCCATCTGCGGGCGAGCGCTGGTGAAGGTGGGATCGGCGGTGACGTAGGTATAGTTCGCGCTCTCGCCGCCGGGATAGGACACTCCGGAGAGGACATCATGCCCGGTGCTGGCCCACGGTGAATAGATATAGGTCAGCGTGCGGCCATCCGTGGAGGTCACGGTGGAAATCCTCGAAACTCCGTCGCTGCCCGCGCCGTAGGCGATTTGCAGGCCACGTCCGAAATTGTTGGTGATCGAGGTCAGGCGCCACGTGCTGTCGTAGCCGCAAGTCCAGACGCCCCCCTGTCCATCACGTTTCTGCATGAGGGCAAACTTTGGGGAAAGATAACGCTTGAAGTCCAGTTCCCGGCCAGAGGTGGAGACAAGCGTGTAGCCCACGGTCGATCCGCTCCAGCGGTAGAGGCGATCGCCATTATCAGCGGCGGGCGCGAGCTGCGCTCCCGTGGAGTCGGTGACCTTGAAATTATAATCGTTCCCATCTGGGTAGCGAACCTTGATGTCGAAGAATCCCAAGGTCTTCGAGGTAAGCTGGCGCACCTCGTAGTTCCAGTTGTGCTGCCAAGTCTGCTTGTAGCCGAGCTGCCAGTAGGCATCGTTGAAATCGGTCGTGCGGCTGTTGTAAAGCCGCTCGAAGGTTACAGGCACAGGCCCGAACGTGCGGATGTCTTCTACCTCGCGATGCAGGTTTCCCCGATAGGCATCGATTGGATCCCCGACGTTTGGATCCGGCGGACATTTGGGTTTGGTGGGGCCATCATTGCCGCAGGTGGGGGTATTGTCCGCCTGTAGAAGTGAAAAGGGCAGGACAATTGTGAGAAAGAGAAGAACGAGCTTATTCATGGGCGTGGTAAGTCTTGAGGATTGCTGTTTTTACATGGGTTATTGTCCGGCAAAGACGAGGGCCGGACCGGGCTCGCCTTGGGGCGATTCCTTTCCGACCCAGAATTCGAGCGTCTGCGTGTCATTGCCCGAGCTGATCTCGACGGTGTAGCGGCCCCGCGTGCCGCCGGTTGTGAAGGCAAACTCCAGTTTGCCATCCAGCTTGGCGGCATCCTTCAGCAACGGTCCGCGACGCTCATTGAAGGTGCCGCCATTAGGCGCGACGACTCGCACCTCGCCTTCGCGCGCGGTGATCGCCGTAACCACTTTCACGGTCTCCACCGGATCCACCAAAATGCGCCGGTCGATCGCGGGCTCAATGGGCTGGTCGCTCTTGCCGGAGCGTTTGACGGTTGCGGCTGAAACGAGCGCGGGACGGTCGGCTTCTGCCTCGTGCAGAGGTTTGGCCTTGAGCAGGGGGGAGATCGTCGGTTTCGCGGTCGTCGTCTCGACGGATTTGCCTTCGGGCGTGCTAACGGGCACGGGCGCGGATTGGGTGGTGGTCGGGGCGGGATTTGCGGGCGGCTGCCGCCAGAGCAGGGCGAAGATCAAGGCGGCAAAGAGCAGGGCGGCGGCGAAACCCAGGCGCCGGGCGCGGGAGGAGGGCGTGGTGGTCATGGCCCCATAATGAGCACAACGGCGCGACGCCCGCTATCAGGTGGCGACCTTCAAATTGTAAGGTGCCGCCTGTCAGGCGAGAGCGGATTGCCTGTCAGGCGGCGGTGGCATTTCCTTAAGGCTCCCTGTCGGGCGGAGGCCCTGTTTCCTTAAGGTTACCTGACAGCTACCTGACAGGCGGCACTCACTTTGGTGAAAATAGTTTTGACGACATCCAGGAAGATCTCTAAGAGGTGCGGAAGAGGATTTATGGTTTCTCCGCGGACTCGTAACAAGGCGGTCAACGGTGCGGTCGGCTCCGCACCGCAGGTCGGCGCTCCGGAGCGCGCGGCTAATTCCCTCCCCGTCCCCCGGATTCTGATCGTGAGCCCGCACCGGCTGGTGCTTCAGGCCTTGCGGACCCTGCTGCCCGGTGAGTGGGAACTGGCGGAGTGCCGGGCTCGGGAGGCGGAAGCGCGATGCGACGAATGGCCTCCCACTGTCGTGGTGCTCGATCTTTCCCTGGTGCGCGACTCTGCGTCAGCCGGGAGGATGAGGCAAATATGCGATCGGCTGGTGCGGCATCTTGCGGTGGTGGCCTTGCTGGGGCCGGAAACGGAGAGTCCGGATGGAGAGCTGCCGAAGGGGTTGCACGGGGCGCTGATGGTGACGGATGCGTTGGAGGACTGGCCTCTGGCGATGGCCGCGGCGGTGCGCGGGGCGGCGTATTTCAGCGCGGCGGCCGCCGGCCATCTTCCGGCAAGCCAGAGAGACGGCTTCTCCAGTGTCGAGAAAGGTCTGTCGATGCGGGAGAGCGAGATCCTGATCCTTCTGCGCGAGGGCCGAGCGCCTCGCGAGATCGCGGAGAGACTGGGCCGCAGCCTGAAGACCATTGAGGGGCATATCCAGCGCCTCAAGGTAAAGCTCGGAAAAGGGTCACTGGCCCAGCTGCGCCTTGCTTGAGCTTCATGGCTTGGCTTCAGGCGGGATGTCCAGAACTCCCACTCTTGCTTTCCCCTTTCCAGAAGCAGAGCAAGATTAAGAGCAAGAGCAAGAGCAAGAATTGCGGGGGGTGCAGGCAGCCACGCTGCGCGCCGGCCTTCAACTCTCGATCGCGGTCCTTTTCCTTGCCACCTCCCTCGATTCACCGGACCCTGCCCGAATGATGAAAGACCGCATCCGCGTGGCCTCGCTCCAGTATTTCATTCGTCCCGTCGAGAGCTTCGAGCAGTTCCGCGACCAGGTGGATTCGCTGGTCGAGACCGCGGTGGACTACCGTTGCCAGCTCGTGGTGTTTCCTGAGTATTTCACCACTCAGCTGCTCACCCTCGACAACGTGAAACGCCCCATCCGCGAGCAGGTGCGCAGCCTCGCTCTGCAGGCTCCGCGTTTCGTGGAAATGATGGCCGAAATCGCCCGGAGGCATCAGATTTACATCGTCGGCGGCACCATCCCGGTCGAGGAAGACGGCGAACTCTATAACGACTGCCACGTCTTCGCGCCCTCCGGCAAACACGGCGTGCAAGGCAAGATGCACATGACCCGATTCGAGGCGGAGGAGTGGTTCATCTCGCCCCGGTCGTCGCTGAACGTCTTCGAAACGACCTTCGGAAAAATCGCCATCACCATCTGCTACGACGTCGAGTTTCCGGAGCTGGCTCGCGTGGCGGCCCGGGCCGGGGCCGACATCCTCGTGTGCCCGAGCTGCACGGACGACCGGCAGGGCTTCCTCCGCGTCCGCTACTGCGCCCACGCCCGCGCCATCGAGAACCAGATGTACGTCATCCACTCCGGCACGGTCGGCTCGCTGCCGATGGTCCCCGCCGTGTCGCTGAACTACGGCCAGGCCTCCATCCTCACGCCGAGCGATTTCGCCTTCGCTCGCGATGGTATTCTCGCCGAGGGCACCATGAACCAGGAGATGATAGTGATCGGGGAGCTCAACCTGAGCACCATCCTCCTGTCGCGGGCGTCGGGCACCGTCCTCCCATTGCTCGACAGCGAGCGGACGGCTGGG
>JBGTNO010000129.1:0-3892 GCA_041743065.1 Chthoniobacterales bacterium | reverse complement strand
GGCCGCTCAGCCCGCCCTCCCGCCGCTCCGCGGGGGCAATGGCGGACTGATCGAGAGTGGTATTCGTGGCGATCAAGCCGGCCAACCCGGTCTCTTCCGCGAGGGAGAGCACTTCCTCGATTTGCGCAAACTCGAGGTCGGGCGCGATTTTCACCAGCAGCGGGACGGGATGGGCGCGCTCGGCGTTGGCCGATTGCACGGCTGTGATCAGCTCGGTTAATCGCTCTTTCCCTTGGAGCTGGCGCAAGCCGGGCGTATTGGGCGAGCTTACATTCAGCACCAGATAATCGGCGAAATCGGCCAGCTTACGAAACGAGTAGAGGTAGTCTTCGGCGGCGTCTTCCAGCGGGGTGATCTTGGTTTTGCCAAGGTTCAGGCCGACGGGCACGGAGGGCCAGCGTCCGGCGGCGCGGAGCTTTTGGAGACGCGCGGCGACCGCATCCGCGCCGTCGTTATTGAATCCCATTCGGTTGATCAGCGCGCCCTGCGCGCGAAGGCGGAACAGGCGTGGGGTCGGGTTGCCCGGCTGCGGGCGAGCGGTCACGGTGCCCGCCTCGATGAATCCGAAGCCGAGCGCTTCCCAGGCGGGCAGAACAAGCGCGTTTTTGTCGAATCCGGCCGCCAGTCCGATCGGATTCGCAAAACGCACGCCGAAAACCGTGCGCTCGAGGCGGGGATCGGGGCGGGGCTTCATCAGCCGCAACGCCGTGCGACTGCGGGAGAGCAATCCGAGGCCGCTCATGGCCAGATGATGCGCCGTCTCCGGCGGAAGTCGGAAAAGAAAGGACGGCGTTTTCATTTGCGGAGAGCGTGTCATTTTCCAATGCAGAAGTTGCTGAAAATGCGTCCGAGCAGTTCCTCCACGTCCGCCCGCCCCACGACCTCGCCCACGAAATCCAGCGTCTCGCGCAGCTCGACCGCCAGCAACTCCGGAGCGAGCCCCTCTCGAAGTCCGACGAGGCTGGCCTCGCAGGTCTCGGCGGCCGCTTTCAGGCAGGCCTGGTGCCGAGCATTAATCGCCACCGCCGAATCTCCCCGCGCGACCCCGCCCCCCATGACTTTCCGGAAAATGGCGTCGCCCAGATCGTCCAGTCCGCTCGCCTGCGTGCAGGAGAGCGCAATGCCCGCGTCGCCCCGCCAATCAGGATGCAGGCCCAGGTCCGCCTTATTGAGCAGAGCGAGCGCGCGCGGTTCGGTCAGACTGTCCTCGGGTTTCGGTTGTGAACCATCGAAGACATGCAGGATGAGATCGGCGCGGTCGTGCTGGCAGCGGGTGCGGTCCATGCCGGCCTGTTCGATGGCGTCCCCGCTCGTGCGCAGGCCGGCGGTGTCGATCAATCGCAACGGGATCCCGCGCAGATTGATCACTTCCTCGATCGTATCGCGGGTGGTGCCGGGGGTTTCGCTGACGATGGCCCGGTCGTAGCCGAGCAGCAGATTGAGCAGGCTCGATTTGCCGACATTCGGCTGGCCGTAAATGACGGTCCGCACGCCTTCGCGCAGCACCCGCCCCTGGTCGGCGGTGCGCAAAAGTTGTCGCATCGAGTCGAGCACGCCTTCGATTCGGCGTTGCAGCGCCGCCCCCGTTTCGGGATCGATGCCTTCCTCGGGGAAATCGATGTGGGCCTCCACGTGCGCGAGCACATCCAGCAGGGTCTCGCGCATCTGGCGGATGGAATCGCCGAGCCGCCCCTCCAGTTGCTCGGTGGCGGCGCGCAGCGCGAGCGAGGTCTGCGCTGAGATCAGATCCATCACCGCTTCGGCCTGGGTGAGATCCATTTTACCGAGCAGAAACGCCCGCTGGGTGAACTCGCCCGGCTCCGCCGAACGCGCCCCATTTTCCAGAGCCGACTCGAGAACCTTCCGCGTGATGAGCAGGCCGCCGTGACAGGAAATCTCCACCACATCCTCGCCCGTGTAGCTGGCGGGCGCCCGAAAAACCGTGAGCATCGCCTCATCGATCGCACCCTCCGGCGTCACGATCCGCCCAAACTGCTGCACCCGCGAAGCCAGCTCGGTCACGCGCCGGGACGACCGGAAAATGCGGTCCGCGATCTCCAGCGAGGCCGGTCCACTCAGGCGGATCAGCGCAATCGCGCCTTCGCCAAAGGGTGTCGAGACCGCCGCGATGGTGTCGTCCATGCCGGGCGCGATCAGGGGGCGAGCACTTGGGGAAGTTCGGCCAGGAAGCGTTCGTTCTGCGCGGGGGTGCCGATGGAGACGCGGATCCACTCCGGCAGTTGGTAGGACGCCATGGCCCGCACGATGATTCCGCGCCGCAGGAGCGCCTTGAAAACAGCGTCGCCGTCGCCCACTTTCACCAGCACGAAATTCGCCTGGCTGGGCACGTACTCCAGCCCCATTTCGGCGAAGGCGCCTTCGAAGCGCTGGCGACCTTCGATGGTCAGCGCGCGCGTTTTGGTCTGATGCTCGCCGTCGGCCAGCCCGGCCAGCGCGCCCGCCTGGGCGATGGCGTTGGCGTTAAACGGCTGACGTGTTTTGTGTAACACGGTGATGAGGTCGGACGCTCCCAGCCCGTAACCGATGCGCAGCCCGGCCAGCCCCTGAATTTTGGAGAAAGTGCGGAGGACGATCACGTTGGGCCGCCCTTCGCGGACGAATTTCAGGGTGTCGATCGGCTCTTCCAGAAATTCGTGGTAGGCCTCGTCGAAAACGATGATCACTCTTTCGGGAACGCGCTCGACGAAGCGGTCGAGCGCAGCCTGACCGACCAAGGTGCCGGTCGGATTGTTGGGGTTGGCGACGAAGATTTCGCGAGTGGCGGGCGTGATGGCGGCGGCCATGGCGTCCAGATCGTGGGTGAAATTCGGATCGGGCACTTCGATGGTGGCCGCGCCGAAAAGCGTGGCCATCAGCTTGTAAACGACGAAAGCGTGCTCGGCGGTGATGATCTCGGCGCCGGGCTGGAGAAAAGCGTGCCCGATAAACTCGATGATCTCGTTGGAACCGTTGCCGAGAATGACGTTCTCCCGGTTCAGAGCGAACTTATCGGCGATGGCTTCGCGGAGATAGTAGCCGCCGCCGTCCGGGTAGAAATGCGCCCGTTCCAGCGCCTGCCGCATGGCGGTGACCGCGGCGGGGGAGGGGCCGAGCGGGTTCTCGTTCGAGGCCAGTTTGATGATCTGATCCGGCCGCAGCCCGATTTCGCGGGCGACGTCCTCGATTGGTTTGCCGGGCTCGTAGGCGACGAGATCGCGCAATTGCGGATTGGCTCTTTCCCAGATGGACATAGGGCGCCAAGCGTAGCCCAGCAGTCACAAAAGGCGAGCCGAAGGTGACAGACGCGTTGGTTGCTGTGAGCGGCGGAATGCGCCAACCTCTCCCCGAAGTGCATGCTGTCCTGATTGTGAACCCGGTCTCCGGCCCGGGGAATGAAGCCTCGCCCGGAGATCAGCGGCGAAAAATCGAGCAGGCTTTGGCGGGAGCGCCATTCGCTATCGAAACGCGGGAGACTTCGCCGGAGCGGCCGGCGGCAAGTCTGGCCCGGGGGGCGGTGGCGCAAGGCTGTGGAATCGTCATCGTGGCTGGCGGCGACGGCACGGTCAGCGACGTGGCGCGCGAACTGGTTGGAACGCCGGTGGTGATGGGAATCATTCCAGCCGGGACGTTCAATAATTTCGCGCGCAGTCTCGGGCTGCTGCCCGATCCGTCGGCCGCCTGCCAGGTCATTCTCGCGGGGCGCACGCGCGGGGTCGATGTCGGGCAGGTGAACGGGAGCGGGTATTTTTTCGAAGCGGCGGGCGTCGGGATCGATGCCGAGCTTTTTCCCATCGGCGAGGAAGTGAAAAGCGGGCATTGGTCGCGGATCGCCGGAGCGGTGCGGCTGGCCGCGCGGTATCAGCCGCAGAAATTCGAGATCGAGTTCGACCGG
>JBGTNO010000128.1:0-8167 GCA_041743065.1 Chthoniobacterales bacterium | reverse complement strand
GGCATGGGCCAGAGCCGAAGTCGCCGTCTCCGAGGAGGGCTTGTCCGAATCTAGTCGGAACCGCCCGGTACGGACCCGTACGCCGGGTGGTGTGGGACCCGGGGCTGGCTAGCTTGTCTAGTCAGTCGCGGGGACCCGATTCGGATTATTTCCTTTCTCGGAGAATTCGGAGCGACCGACTCGGTCGCCTGGCCGCATGGATCACAAGGGTGACAATCCAAACGTCATCGTGGAGTCGATAGAAGATGGAGTATGGGAATGGGCGAATGATGATCTTGTGGAAATCAAGATACGCTCGCCGGTAAATCCCGCCGTTCTCTTGGATCTCAGGCAGGTAGCTGTAAAATGTCGCAATGAAGCGGTCCCCGAGTCCGAGATACCCATCCTCGTCATACCAATCTGCGGCCTCCGCAACGTCCTGCAACACTGCGGGGAGAACCCGTGTGTGTCTCATGCGCGCAACGCATTCAATTCCTTTTTGAACTGCTCAACCGTGAGCGCGGACAACGGGTTCTTGAGGAACTGTGACCATCTTCCGTCCAAGATATCCTTCTCTTCTTGAGTCACTTCCATCGCATCAAGGTCAGGCGAAACCGCCTTCCAAAGCTCATCGACGAGTTCCAGCTTCTCACGAACGGAAAGCGATTGAACTTGCGGCAATTCAGCGAGATTCATGCGTATGACTCTACCACATGGGAACGGCCAGCCAAGGGCATATTTGAGCGAAGCGGCTCTGTTTTACCAACGTGCAAGCTCAGCTATCGCGGACGGCGCGGCTCCTGCCAGCGAGCGGAGAGCAGGAGACGTGACGGCCCGGAGCGATTAGCTGCAGCCGCTTTCATCGCTTTTATTTGGTCAGGTCTCTAATAATTTTTCGTGCCAAGATCTCGTTGATCTCACGGTGCCGTGGAACTGGCTGGGATTTTCCGGTGTTCGGATTCTGATAGATGTCATGCCTACCTCCATGTCGAAGGAGAGAGCATTCGGCGTCCTCAAGCTTCGAGATAAGGTCCCGCCGCTTCACGCAACTTCAAGCTCTTCTTCACGTTTTATGCCTGGAATCTCTTCCGCGTTAAAGGTCTGAAAAAGATCCTTCAACTGTTCCTTGAGATCGTCAACGTCGTCCCCTTGGGTCCAGTGATCGGGATAGGAATTCAAATAGCCCAAATAGCGGCCATCTGCTTCCTTCCAATAGGTAAATTTTGCTTTCACAGCGTCAGAATCGCATCACCCAGGCCTGTTGGCGAGTCTTCCTTGAACGTCGAAGGTCAGCTACTGGCGCCCGCTGGCGCGCCGCCTGGCAGGGAGCGACAGCGAGCACGCAGGAGCCGTGACGCGCCGGAGCCATTAGCTGCACTCACTTGTTGAACGAAGCCGCTGGCGCGGCGGGGGAGGTGTGACTCTGGCGCATCGGGGCATTGGATCCTGACTGAGAGAAACGGGGAGCAGGCGTTAGCCTACCCCCCTTAAAACCTATCAGGATTACGTCGTCTTCGTCGAATCGAAATCACTCCGCCTCGCAGTAAGACCGAGTCCTTGCGTCAGGTGCGCAAACTGGCTGATCGCCATCCCCCCCGCTCTCTGCGCCAGATCGGGGAACGCAGGGTCTTCGATTATCTCGTGCATCTGCGCGACGAGGAACATCTTCGGCCCGCTACTCTCAATCAGGCGCTGGTCGCGTTGCGGATGTTCTGCCGTGACTTTTGGGGCCGCGACTGGAAGCTCTGGCGCGAGTTCACCATTCGGCGTGATCGACCGCTGCCGCTGGTCTTGAGCCGTAGCGAGGTTCGCTCGCTCCTGCGCGCCTGCCGCCAGCACCGCTTCAAGGCCATCCTTGCGCTCATCTACCATGGCGGGCTGCGCGTGGGCGAAGCGGTCCGATTGCGCCCCGAGGATATCGATGCGCCACGCGGGATCGTCCGGATCCTCCACGGCAAGGGCGGTAAAAACCGGGAGGTCCCGATCTCGCCAGCCATGCTCGAGCGACTGCGCGCTGATTGGGCTTTTCCTCGCAATCCGCCATGGCTCTTCCCGGCCGTCGGGCGGGGCTGGAAAGAACGCGCTCACCCCCTGCAGGCAGCCCCACCTGCATATCCTCATCCCCGCCGTGGCCCTCGCCCCCAATGGCTGTGCCCTGGTTCACCCCAAAAGCGAAGACTATCTTATCCCCGCAAGATAGCCCCTTCGACTAGACATCGAGGCCGCCAACGGGAACCGGATCGATGGCGCGCCGCTACCGCGTCGCCCCAGCAATGCTTTTACGTACCACGCGTACCACGCCCATCGGCAAATACGATCCACCACGCTCGGACCCTTATAAACAGGGCCTGGAAAGCTTTTTCCTAAGCAGCGACCCGCCTTCTTTCGACCGAGCTTGCTCAACAACCAGTTTCTTTCCGGGCTCCGCCGGAACGAAACTTCAGGGTTCGGCTTCTTCTGATATTCTTCGTAAACTCGATTTCATCGATGTCCGCGTCCCGAAGCGCCCCTCGCAGCGTCCATCGGTCAATCTCGGCGTGAAACGGAAAAACGATCCTCCGGCCATCAGTATGTTCTATCTTCACATGACTGCCTTTGCGGTGGATCTCTTGAAACCCAATGCGGCGCAAGGTCGCGTGAACCTGTCTGCCCGAGAGCAGCGGAAGCTTCAGGTAAGCTCGACCAGCTCTCCTTTAGGCTCCCTGAAAGCGAATCAGTCCGGCTCAAGAAAAAGCTCAATCGCTCTCGGATATTCTGAATCGCTTCTTCGCGGGTCTTGCCCTGCGACCAACAGCTTTTGAGCGCTGGACAGTGAGCTACGAAATAGCCGTCTTCCCCCTCCTGTAGCATGACTTTCACGTTCATTCACGGAGATTAGCTCGCAACAAGTCCGCGTCAATTCTGCCGAACCCAGCGTGGGGCCACGCCCCAGGAACCCTGTCACGGTGGAAACGAGCGCTGAAAGCGCGGTCCATCAATACCCCCAGCGGGATGGATCGCGCCTTCAGCGCTGATGTTTCCCGACGCAAATTCCTGGGGCGTTGCCCCAGGCTGGGATGGCAACGCGGCGTTGGCGCTAAACAAATACGGCGCATCGGAAATTAGCCGGTGGCGCAAGCCACCGGACCCCGTGCCCCGGCAGGGGCGCCGGAATGCGGGTCCGTGGCCCCTTCAGGGCGAATTCGGTTTTCATCGATAACCGGTGGCTGGTGCCGCCGGATAATTTCTCCGATGTCTCCGGCATCGAAATACGACGACAGGCTAATCCCGAAAACTTGAGGCCGGGCAGGATAGAGAAGGGAAACGGCGGATTGATGCGGATTCAAGGGTAGGTTGCATCCGTCCTTGACCCCTCGGTTGTTGAGTCGGCGCTGGCTTGGAGGGGTTGCCGGTCCTATCCAGCCGCGCTCAGGCCAATCCGCGCTCATGCCAATCGCTGATTACGCAGCGGAAAGGAGTAAAGCCCTCTCCGATTTCCAGACGAGCAAGAGCAAGAGCAAGATTACGAAGGGGGAGGGTGGACGCCTCGTCCGTCGGTCTGGGCGCCCTCGCCCAGACCATCGCGCTACCCGCGATGTCGCTGGTTCACGCGAGATGGAACGGGCGCAGAGTGCAGGGCAGCGTGAGTCGAGAGCCGGGCGGAGTTCCGGGCGAGGGCGCCCGGATGGCGGACGAGGCGTCCGCGCTTCTGGTGTTCATTTAACGGCGGCGGCGGAACAGCAGCAGACCTCCGCTCAACGCGAGCAGAGAGAGTGCGCCCGGCTCCGGGATGGTGTCGAAGGTGAATCCTCCCACCCGAACTTCCCCAGCCGTATTGCCGTCTCCAGTGTCCTCGGTGGCGAAGAAGCTGAAGGTGGCGTTAGCCGTGATATCCGTGATATCGAAGAAGTAGTAGTCGTTCTGGGAAGAAACATCCATGCCCGTCGCGGCAGTAGCGGATACCGTTCCTCCGCCATCGAGAGTCAGACGCACCGCCATCGGATTCCGATCCGCCGCGTTGTTCACGAAGACGCCCACTCTCACTCCGGCTGTCGGAAAGTTAGCAGCGATGAAGTTGATGTTCATCAGCGACTGTTCGCTCCCGAGCGCAGTGAAATTGCTGCGGCTAGCCACTCCCGAGTTGAAGTCGTTGGAGGGGTTGTTCGGGTTATTGATATCCGAGAAGTTCGCGGCTGTCACCGATCCGGTGGCTCCGTCGGCCGTGACCGTCGCATAGGAAGGGAAAGCGGTGCTGGCATCGCTGAACGGATTGGAGTTGAAGCGGAATTGGTCCGCTGGAGGAGGGTCGGGAACGAAGCCGGTCTGGAACATGACGTAGCCGTCCGTGCCATAGATATTGTCGCCGTCCGCGTCCTGGGTCTTCGCAACGGATGGTGTTCTCCACCCGGGGCCAAGGTCTAGCTGACTTCCGGAAAAGGCGATGGTTGCCGCGGAAGCCACGGGGGCGAGCGCGATTGTCGCAGCGATGAGGCAATGAAGTTTAAGGGAGGATTTCATGGAGGGTATTTTAGGTTTGGATTTCGGATTCAGTTTGGGCGACCGCTCTCGCGAGCGAGGGTTCTTCTTTAGGGCCGAGATCCTGGCGGGCTAGCCAGCGAGGGGATCAACTTCTGCGTTCAGATTGCTAACAGCTCCCTCCTGCCAGCGTCAACCAAAAAATGCACACCAAAAAAATGCACCCCTTGGATTTTTAATCGATGTGAGTTGGCGATAAAGCCATTATCCGCCCCTTGCTCCACCGCATTGCCTCGGGCGCGGGTGGATTCTCCGCCTGACGAGTGACCCGGCGCGCTTCGTCAGATCGGTGCTCCATTCCGGAATGCTTTCCAGATCGGGCTTCCATCCACCTCGACCGTCAGGTTTGGCTCGTCGGCACGAGGTTGGCGACGTGTTTGTAGCGCCCGTCGCAGAGGGCGCGACGCGGGAAATAATAGTTTCCCCCGTGCGCCGTGTAATCGGTGAATAGCGACTCGCGCCCGACGTGGCGGGACGGCGGGATCTTCCGGGAACGGCTCCAGGGAGCGCCAGGGCGAGCCCCCCCGACGGCTCGACGCTCGCGGCTTGGTCGCGCTCTTGCTCCTCCGATCTCCGAAGGAATAAAGCAGAAAGGGGAAGGGCGGACGCCTTGTCCGCCGGGCTGGGTGCCCCCCCGCCCAGACATCGAAGCTACCCGCGACGCCGTTGATTCACGCGAGACGGAACAGGCGCAGCGTGAGGGCCAACGCAGGTCGAGAGCCGTGCGGAGTTCCGGGCGAGGGCGCCCGGAATGGCGGACGAGGCGTCCGCCCTCCCCGTGTTCATTTAACGGCGGCGGCGGAACGTCAGCAGGCCCGAGGCAAACGCGAGCAAGCCTACCGTGCCAGGCTCGGGGACGGTGTCGAAGGTGAGGCCGTAGTAGGAAACATCATCATCGTTGTTAGTGCCTCCCGTGTCTCTCGTCAGCGACAGCGTGATAGTATCCCCGCTGGTAATGTTTGTGACGTCGAAAAACTTGAAGGTGAAGGGGGCGGTCGCGGCACCGGTGGTGGTAGTACCGCCCAAAGTGAGGCTATCCGTCCCGTTCCTTGAGCCACTGCCTATAATCACGCCAATGCGGACACCTGCCGCTGGTGCCGTTCCGTTAAAGGTAATATCCAGCATGGTCCCAGTGAACGGCGGTCCCGACAACCCGTCGTTCAACGCGAAGCCGGACTCGATATCTATGACAGAAGGGCCGGGAGTGGCGGCGGGATCGTCCACATTCGGATAATTACCGGCACCGCCGCCGAATCCGAAGGCGACGGTGTCTTGGCCGTTGTTACTCAAGGTTGCGTAGGAGGGTGCCGAGAGCCGGGTAGCGTAGCTGGTATTGTTAAACGTCAGCGGATTCGTGGCGATGAACCCCGTTGTAGTATTCTGTGTGCCAATATCCATCGCGTAGAGGACATAGCCGTCGGTGCCGTAAACATTATTGCCATCCGCATCCAACGTCTTGATCACCGTAGTGGTGCGAAATTGGGTTTGGTTGGTGTCGGTGCCGATGAAGGTGACGATGGGGGCGGCGGTGGCGAGGGAGGAAAACGCCGCGGAAGCGGCGGTGGCGATGAGGGTGCGGAGGAGGGGGGATTTCATGGGATTATTTGGAGGAGGAGGAAGCTCAAGCCAGTCCTTGGAGCAGCCGGGCGTGCAATGAGAAAGCCAATTTGTGCCCTGCAGAGAAGAAGAGTCAAGGGGCAAAATCGACTCTTTTATGCGATTTGATGAAGCTGTAACTCCAGTGCGCCCCCAGCTGTGGGAGGAAAAGGGCACTCACGGGGGAGACGGTGAGATGTCTGCGGGTGTCGGAAGCAGAGGGTTGCGCAGAAAGCGATCCCCCTCACAATTCACCAATACTGGGGCGGCTGCGTCTTGCGGGAGGAAAGGTGCTAGAAAAAGAGTCAGCCCCGGCGGGCTTGTCGCCCGCCGGGGCTGACTCGAAGTTTTCTCGAACGCTGGCTTTTCTGCAAAACTGGCGGAGCGAGGGAGCGAGAGACAGGAGCGGAATCGCGGGGAGCGACCGCTCTTCCGCCCGCGGCTTAACGGCGGCGGCGGAACGTCAGCAGGCCCGAGGCAAACGCGAGCAAGCCTACCGTGCCAGGCTCGGGAATCGTGTCGAAGGTGAGCCCATAGTAGAAGACATCATCTTGAGAAGCCGTCCCAGCATCCTTCGACAGCGCCAGCGTGAGCACGTCTCCGCTGGTGATGTTGGTAACGTCGAAGAATTTGAAGGTGAACACCCCACCGGTGTTGTCCGTCGTGTGGGTGGTGCCACCGAGGGTCACCCGGTCGATGCCGGTCCGAGTAATGTTTGTATCTGCGATGATTACGCCAATGCGCACGCCGGTAGAAGGCGCGGTTCCATTGAAGGTAATATCAAGAACATTCCCGGTGAACAACGGGGGCGGCGTGGGGTTTTCGGCGAGGCCATCGTTGATCGCGAAACCGGACTCGATGTCAGTAACTGATGGGCCAGGAGTCGCGGCAGGATTGTCCACATTGGGATAGTCTCCCGTGCCGTTGCCAAATCCATACGCCACTGTGTTCTGTCCGTTGTTTGCCAGGCTGGCATAGGAGGGCGCGGAGAGCAGGGTAGCGTAGGTGCGACCGGTGCTGTTGACTGAAAAAGCGAGCGGACTTGTGACGACGAAGCCGTTCGTGGTGTCTTGCGTGCCGGTGTCCATCGCGTAGAGGACATAGCCGTCGGTGCCGTAAACATTATTGCCATCCGCATCCAACGTCTTGATTACCGTGGTGGTGCGATACTGGGTTTGGTTGGCGTCGGTGCCGACAAAGGTGACAATGGGTGCCGCCGTGGCGAGGGAGGTCAAGGCTGCGGATGCGACCGTAGCGATCAAGCAATGAAGTTTAAGGGGGGGGTTCATGGATGGTTTTTACAGCTTTGGATTTCGGATTCAGTTTGGGCGACCGCTCTCGTGAGCGAGGGTTCTTCTTTAAGGCCGAGATCCCGGCGGGCTAGTTAGCCAGCGAGGGGATCAACTTTTGCGTTCAGATGGCTAACAGCTCGCTCCCGCCAGCGTCAACCGGAAAATTCTCCTGCCCGAGTTTCGTCGATGGTAGCAATAACGCTGTCGTCCCCCCAGTCTTTTTTTGGGGCACGTCCGCTGCCGAAGCAGAAACTTCCACGCGGAGGCGTCATTTACCTCCCCTTTGTTCGACCGCCTTCCGCACCTCGGGCGCGTGCTCGGCGTTCAGTTTCGCGAGCGTCTCGGGGTCGAGGGTGGGATCTTCCGTGCGCTGGCGCCACGCGAGCAGTTCGCCCTCGAGACGGGCGCGGAGGTCACGCATGGCGGGATCATCGGCGAGATTGTTGAACTCCCGCGGATCGCGCGCGAGGTCGTAGAGCTCGAGGGCGGGTGGATTCTCCGCCTGGCGAATGACCCGGCGCGCCTCGTCGGAGATCGGTTCGCCCTCCCGAAAGGCTTTCCAGATCGGGCTCCCATCCACCTCGACCGTCAGGTTGGGCTGGCCCGATGCGAGGTTGGCGATGAGTTTGTAGCGCCCGTCGCAGAGGGCGCGGCGCGGGAAGTAATAGTTTCGCCCGTGCGCCGTGTATTCGGTGAGCAGTGACTCGCGCCCGGGTGCGGCGGGATCTCGCAGGAACGGCTCGAGGGAGCGCCCGGGCAGGCCCGCCGGCGGCTCGACGCCCGCG
>JBGTNO010000127.1:0-4293 GCA_041743065.1 Chthoniobacterales bacterium | reverse complement strand
AGGCCTTCGGCATGAAGACGCCGGCAGGATTCGGAGCCGATGAGCCCGGCGGAGCCGGTGACGAGGGCGATGGGCATGGGAGGGTGGGAGAAAAGCGGAAAGCGGAAAGCGAGATTTCCGGGGACGCGTGTGTTCCCCAGGTTGGGCTTAAGTCGTGGCGGGCGGGCGGCGGGCGCGCCGGGAGACAGCTCGCAGAAGCTGGGCGGGAGATTTGGAGGCGGCGGTGCGAAGGGAGGCAGCCAGCGCGGCAAACAGGCCGCCGGAGAGATACTGGCGGGCGAGGGCAAATTGCCGGATTTTCTGCCGGACACCGTCGGGGCCCTGCGTGTAGTTGGCGTGATAGATCCGAAGATCCCGCGGGGGAGGCCAGCCATGCGTGCGGGCGTAGTAGGTCTGCGGGAGGTAGCCGAAGGCGGGGAGGCGCTCGGAGACACGCAGCTCATTAACGGCCCGCTGCTCATTCCAGTCGGGGTGCACGGCGAGTGCGGACTGCACGTCGCGGAAGAGCTGCGCGGCTTCGAGGCCGCACCGGCAGACGAAGAAGCCGGTGTTGACCTCGGAGTTGAGCGGGGTTTCCCGCTGAAAAAATATGGTCTTCCCGCTGCTTGCGAGGAGGGCGGCGAGTTCCGCGGCGATGGGACGGTGGAACTCGATATCGACATCGGCCCAGATAATGATCTCGCCAGGGTGGTCGGCGATGCTCTGGAGAATGAGGGCCATTTTCCGACGGATGCAGGCCATGAACTCGGTGCTGAGAAAATCGCCGGAGCCGGCGATGGCCAGCGGTTCGGCGTGCACCTCGAGATCCGCGGGAAGGGTCGGCCGGAAGTGGTCGCGGTAAAGCACTTCATGGGCGGGAGTGTAGCAGCAATGGATTTTCATCAATCGCGGCGAGCGGGGATCTCGTTTTTGACGGTCGTCCGACCGGCAAGGAGGTAGAGGACGAAGGCCACGCTGCCGGCGGCGAGGAAATACTGCGAGCGGCGCGAGGACCAGACGCGGGCTCCGTGCGAGGTGGGGGCCTGCAGCTGGACAGGCTTTTCCCACAGGAAATGATGGCCCAGTTCGCGGCGCGCATAGCCGCCGTTTTCCACGGTGTAGTATTCGATCCACGGCGGGTGGAGATAGATGAAGGCAACGGCGAGGATGGCCACGCCAAGGGCGGTTTTCTGGAGGTTATTCACGGTGGACTGGTTTCTCGGGGAGGACGGGCGGAACGGGCGGCTCCGGCTGTTCCGGATCCGTATTCAGGAGGCGCGATGTTGTAGGGCAAGCGCCTCGCTTGCCGGGGTTTGTTTCCAGGCAGGCGAAGCGCCCGCCCTACAGTTTTGGGAATACTCTCTTGGCTGTTCCGGGAGGGTGGGCTGCCGGTTTGCCGTGTTCTGGCTGGTGTTTTGAGCCTTCGGCTTGGGCTTGATTCACAAGCTCGGAAGCATGGGCTACGGGCAACTCGCTTCGGAGACCGCCGGAGTGGCCTGCCGAAACGCCATGCTGCCGCCCTTGGTCATTTCGGCTGTTTTTTCGACAGCGAAAACCTTCCTGCGGATTTTCAAATGTGGGCCGGAGGGCATCCGGGTGCAGCCGCCGACGGGTGCGCGGGCGGCTGAAGTTTACAAAAAGGCAGTCATTCCCAGCGTCCGATCAGATCCAGCACGACGGGAATGGAGTCGCGGGTGCGTTGATGCCACCGGTCGAGTTTCCGGGCGCGGTCCGGCGGGAAACCGTCGGAAGCGGGGAGGTCACGGGACAGGTCCTGAATGCGGCGGAGTCGCTGGGGCCAGTCCTCGAGCTGCGGCAGCACCTGTTCCTGGAGAAAGCCGGCGGCGATCTTGCGCAGGTTGTCTTCGACTTGCAGATAGGTGCGGCGGTCTCCCGGCACGCTGACCGGGGCAATGGCGCCGAAGCGGCGGAGCTGGCGCAGCCCCTGGCTGACGGCGCCCCGGCTGAGGTGCAGCTTGCCGATGACGTCGTCCATGGTCAGGGGGGTCGGGGAGGCAAAAAGCACGCCGTAAATCTCGGCGACGGACCGGGGAAGACCGACGACGCCGGCCAGGCGCACGAAGAGTTCGATCAGTTCCGTCTCGAGCTCGACGAGGGAGGCGGACGAGAGGGGCGCGGGCAAGGTCGAAGTCACGGAGGAGGACGTCAGGTGAGAGAAGCGACCATTCGCGGAGAAACGGGCGAGTTCAAGAAATTTTGAACTTAACGCCGCTTTACTCTCGACCCTGCTTCAGGGGAATGCGGGAGGCTCGCTTGAAGATGGACTGCAGGTTCAGCTCCACCCTTTGCTCGCCGCCGAGGAACTCGAGCAGCACGCGGACCCGCTCGCGCCCGGGCAGGAGCTCGGCGACGACGGCGTCCTGTCCGGCGAGCGGTCCTTCGACGATGCGGATGGCGTCGCCGACGGCCATAGAGGTCTCGAGCGTGCTGGGGAGATCGTCGGGAAAGGCGGCCCGCAACTGGCGGACGAGGTCTGGATCGAGGGCCGGGATATAATCGCCGAAGTGGACAATGGTGCTGACTTTGGGCGAGTGCCGGATCTCGCGCAGGCGGGTGCGTTCGAAGGAGGCGAAAAAATAACCGGGGAAGAGTGCCTCGACGAACCAGACGAGTCCGCGCCGGGTTTCCCGCTGGAAGCGGACGCGCGGGCAGTACACTTCGAGCTCGGGGAGGAGGGAGAGGAGGTGGGCGGCGGCGCTTTCCTGGCGGGGCTTGGTCCGAAGGCAATACCACGCGGCGACGTCGGTGGCGGCGTTGTCCCCGGGCGGGACGACATCGATGCGCGAAGCGGTCATGTGGAGAAGGTGGGGGAGTGAGGTGGCGGGGTCAATCTATGGTGCGGCAAAGAACTTTTTCGATCTCCGCGCGGCAGGCATCGATCTGGCTCTGGAGCGAGCGCAGCAGGCGGGCGCGCAACAGCGGCAGCCGACTCTTGGCGCGGGTGAGCCAACCCCGGCAAGCGAGGCGCTTGCCCTACAACATCGGCTTCGTGAATACGCCCTGCCGAGGAACGAAGCCGCAGTGGCACTGTTCATGCGCGCGCCGCGGTGAGGCGGTCGAATTCGGCCAGGGCGAGGGCGACGACTTGGTCCATGTTATAATAGCGGTAGGCGGCGAGGCGGCCGATGAAACTGATGTTCTTTTCCGTCGCGGCGAGGGCGGCGTATTTTTCGTAGAGCGCCTTGGCGTCGGGGGCGGGGATGGGATAGTAGGGCTCCCGGCCGGGGCCGAAATCGGCGGGATACTCGCGCACGATGGTGGTGCGGGGGATGCGCTGGCCGGTGGCGTGCTTGATCTCGACGATGCGGGTGAAGGCGTGATCGTTCGGAAAATTGACCTGCACGGCGGGCTGGAAAAACTCCTGCTCAATCGTCTCGGGCTCGAAACGCAGCGAGCGGTAGGGGAGCGGCCCGTGGCAGTGGCCGTAGTATTCGTCGATGGCTCCGGTGTAGATCATGCGGCCGAAGCGGATGTGCGGCAGGACGTCGCGGTAATCGGTGCCGAGCCGCAGTTCGATACGCGGGTGATCAAGAATGCGCTCGAACATGCGCGTGTAACCCTCGGCGGGCAGGGCCTGGAAGCGCTCGGAAAGGTAGCGGTCGTCGCGGTTCGTGCGGATGGGAATGCGGCCGCAAACGCTGGCGTCGAGCTCGCGCGGTTCGCGCCGCCATTGCTTGCGGGTGTAGTTTTTGAAAAACTTCTCGTAAAGCGCGGGACCGACCTGGGCGAGAATGACCTCTTCGGAGTTCTGCGGATTTTCGATGGGCACGCGCCACTGCGCCAGGGCGGCGGTCATTTCCCCGGAGGTGGCGGGATGACCGACCAGCTGCTCGTAGGTGTTCAGATTAATCGGGAACGGCCAGTAGCGCCCGTCGGTCCAGGAGAGAATTTTATACTCCACGGGATGCCAGGCGGTGAACTGGCTGAGGTAGTCGCGGACGCGATCTGAATTGGTGCTGAAATAGTGCGGGCCGTAGGTGTGGAGGAGGACGCCGTCGCGGTGGTAGCCGTCGTGCGCATTCCCGCCGAGATGGGGGCGGCGGTCCACGACGAGGCAGGAATGGCCGCGCTGGCTGGCCAGGCGCTCGGCCAGGACGGCTCCGGCAAAGCCGGCCCCGACGATGAGATAATCGAACTGGCGGGACACGGGGCGGAGCTTAGGCGCGGGCGGCGGCGGATGGTAGCGGATAGTTGAGGATTGCCCGGACGCCGGGCCGCGCCCTAGCGTGGGCGGTCGTTGAAGAGTATCCGTTTATTGGGCCTCAACGTGGCCTGCGCGACCTACCAGTCAGC
>JBGTNO010000126.1:0-5921 GCA_041743065.1 Chthoniobacterales bacterium | reverse complement strand
GAGCTCAAGAGCGGCGATGATTCCGAGCGCGACTACCGCGACGACTCCTGGGGCATGCCCAAAGCCGTCGTCATCGATCCGTCCTTCGACTGGGGCACGGATAAGCTCCTCGATATTCCGCTGCACAAATCGGTCATCTATGAAGTGCATGTGAAAGGTTTCACTCAGCAGCACCCCGACATTCCCGAGAAGCTGCGCGGCACCTATGCAGCGCTCGGCTCCACCGCTTCCATCGAGTATCTGAAAGAACTTGGTGTCACAGCGGTCGAGCTGCTGCCCGTGCATCAGCATGTGAACGACAAACGTCTCATCGATCTCGGACTCGCTAACTACTGGGGCTACAACACCATTGGCTTCTTCGCCCCCGAATGCACCTACTCTTCAGCGGGCGTGATGGGAGAGCAGGTCCGCGAGTTCAAGACGATGGTCAAGAACCTGCACGCCGCCGGCATCGAAGTGATTCTCGATGTCGTCTATAACCACACGGCGGAAGGCAATCATTTCGGACCGACTCTTTGCTTCAAAGGCATCGACAATGCCTCTTACTACCGCCTCATGAAAGACAAGCGGTTCTATATGGATTACACCGGCACGGGCAACACGCTTAACGTGATGAACCCGCACGTCCTTCAGCTCATCATGGACAGCCTGCGCTACTGGGTGCTTGAGATGCATGTCGATGGCTTCCGCTTCGATCTTGCCTCCACCCTCGCGCGGGAACTGCACGATGTGGATAAACTGGGCGGATTTTTCGATATCATTCACCAGGATCCGGTCCTCTCGCAGGTCAAGCTCATCGCCGAGCCGTGGGATGTGGGCGAAGGTGGCTATCAGGTCGGCAATTTCCCCGTCCTCTGGGCGGAGTGGAACGGCCGCTACCGCGATACCGTCCGCAGCTACTGGAAAGGCGACGAAGGCACCACCGGTGAGTTTGCCTACCGCTTCAGCGGCAGTCCCGATCTTTACCAGACGACAGGGAAACGCCCCTACGCCAGTATCAACTTCGTCATTGCCCACGATGGCTTCACGCTGGCTGATCTTGTTAGCTATAATGATAAGCACAACACCGCGAATGGCGAGGACAATAACGACGGCGACAGCCACAACCGTTCCTGGAACTGCGGAGCGGAAGGTGTCACCAAAGACGAGAAAATCAATAAGCTGCGCCGCCGCCAGCAGCGGAACTTCCTGGCGACTTTATTTCTCTCGCAGGGTGTCCCGATGCTCTGTGCCGGAGACGAATACGGGCGCACGCAAAATGGCAATAACAATGCCTATTGTCAGGATAACGAACTCAGCTGGCTCACCTGGGAACGCGACGAGCGGGCCGCGAGTCTCCTTGCCTATACAAAATCACTCATCAAGCTGCGTCATGACCATCCCATCTTCCGCCGTCCCAAGTTCTTTCAGGGCCGCCGTATCCGCGGTTCGGAGGTGAAAGACATCATGTGGTTCAATCCCGGCGGCCTCGAAATGACCGACGAAGAATGGGACACTGCCTATGTCCGCTGCCTTGGGGTGCTGCTCTCCGGCGACACCATGGATGTGCAGAATGCCAGAGGTGAAACGATTCGTGACGAAAGCTTTCTGGTGCTCTGCAATGCGCACCACGACACCCTGCCGTTTCTACTGCCGGGAGAGGACGACGTGGCGTGGGAACGCATCTTTTCCACCGAGGACGAAGAGCCCTTTGCGCATGACCACGGCATCGTTAAAGCGGGCCGCAAGATTAAGATGATCGACCGCTCCATGCAGTTGTTCCGTCTCTGCAGCGGCTCGGAAAGCCACGCCCGCGCCGAATCGAAGACCAGGAGAAAGAAAAATGAAAAAAGAACCGCTACCCCAGGGAGCTGATTTTTGCGACGGGGGGGTGCGGTTCCGCGTCTGGGCGCCGGAACACAAGTCGGTCTCCGTTCGTTTCTACGATGACAGCGGCGCTACGCTGCGCGACGTCGTTATGACCAAGGACGCCGCCGGCTATCACTACACAGTCGATGGCGAAGCGGAAGCGGGCACCCTTTACAAGTATGTGCTCGGCGGAGACAGCGCCTTCCCTGATCCCGCCTCGCGCTGGCAGCCGCAGGGCGTCCACGGTCCATCCATGGTTGTTGATCCGACGGGGTTTGACTGGCCGAAAAAAAAGTTCCGCCGGCCGGACGTTCGCGATCTGGTCATTTACGAACTGCATATCGGCACCTTCACCGAAGAAGGCACCTTTCTCGGAGCCATCGAACGGCTGGACGAGCTTTGCGAACTGGGCGTCACGGCTCTCGAGATCATGCCCGTCGCGGAATTTCCCGGCGACCGGAACTGGGGCTTCGATGGCGTCCAGCTCTACGCGCCGTCGCGCGCGTATGGGCATCCCGACGACCTGCGCGCCCTCGTCAAAGCCGCCCACGAAGCGGGTCTCTGCGTGATGCTTGACGTCGTTTACAACCACTTCGGTCCCGAGGGTAATTATCTCGGCGCATACTCCCCGAATTTCTTCAACACCAAACACAAAACACCCTGGGGGGCCGCGAACAATTTCGACGGCAAACAGAACGGCCCCGTCCGCGCTTTCTTTTCCGCGAATCCGGTTTACTGGATGGAGGAATTCCAGATCGACGGATTCCGCTTTGATGCGACCCACGCCATCATCGACAAATCGCCTAAACACATTCTGGAAGAAATGACTGAGGCGGTCCACGCCCGCGGCGGTTTCGCCATCGCGGAAGATTCGACCAATCAAGCGGAGATGATTACTCCGGGCAAGTCCGGCGGGCTCGGCTTCGATGGCGTGTGGGCAGATGACTTTCATCATGTGGTGAGGGTTAGTCAGAATGGCGAAAGCGAGGGCTACTTTGGCGACTTCGCCGGCACCAATGCGGAACTAGCTAAGATCCTGCAGAACGGATGGCTCTATTGCGGCCAGATGCGGAAGACCGCCAAAAAGCGGCGGGGAACCGAGTGCAGCCATGTCCCGCCGGAACGTTTCATCCATTGCATCTCGAATCATGATCAGGTCGGCAATCGTGCTTTTGGCGAGCGCTTTTCCGACGAAATCAGCCCGGCCGGCTACCGTGCCACCTCCATGTTGCTCTGTCTTACGCCCTACACGCCTTTGCTTTTCATGGGCCAGGAGTGGGCTGCGGCCACGCCGTTTCTCTACTTTACCGATCATCAGGAGGAGCTCGGTAAACTGGTTACGGAAGGCCGTCGGCGGGAATTCAGCGCCTTCGTGGATTTTCAGGATCCGACGCGCCGCGATCAGATTCCCGATCCACAGAGTGAAGACACTTTTCTGGATTCCAAGCTCGACTGGGATGAGCGCGAGCGCCCGGCCCACCGCGATGTGCTCTCGCTGTATCAGGAATGTCTCGCCCTGCGCGCGAAGCACGCGTTCTTCCGGCCAACCGGTCGCGATTCGTGGCGCACCGGGGAACTGACCGGCGGCGTGGTGGCCATCCGCTACCTGGATCCGAAAGGCGACTGGCTGCTTCTCATAGACCTGGAGGGCGGCCGGCAAGCGGTCCTGTCCGAAAACCCGCTCACCGAGCTGTCCGGAAGATCCAAGTGGAAACTGGTCATGGCGAGTAACGAATCACGGTTCGGCGGCACGACGCCGATCGAGGGTAAAGACGATGTGGAGGACATTGAGTTCCCCGAGCCGGAGGTCATTCTTTTTCGTTGTTACAGTTCGTGACAGTCCGTCGCGGCATCACTCGGAAGTAATTAGTTATGCCTGAACATCCTGTCATCCCCACTTCTACCTACCGGCTTCAATTCAACCGGTTGTTCACCTTCCGGGATGCGGAGGGAGTGGTGAGTTATCTGGATGCCCTAGGTATTGGTGCGATCTATGCCTCGCCGTTTTTTCAGGCGCGGGCAGACAGTATGCATGGTTACGATATTTGTAATCATAACCGTCTAAACCCGGCGGTCGGTTCGCGCGAAGATTTTGACGCGCTCTCGCGGGAGCTCCGCGAACGCGGCCTCGGGCTGGTAGCGGATTTTGTCCCAAATCACATGGGCATCGGCGAGACACTGAACGGCTGGTGGATGGACGTGCTCGAGAATGGGCCGAGCTCGGAGTTTGCCCCGTATTTCGACATAAACTGGATGCCGCTCAAGCACGAGCTTCGCGGCAAGGTGCTTCTGCCCATCCTCGGGGATCAGTATGGACGCGTTCTGGAGCAGGGCGACCTCAAAATCCGTTATGCAGACGGCGCGTTTACCCTGCACTACTTTGACAATATTTTTCCGATCGCGCCGCGCTCTTACAGACGAATCCTGACGGCGGCAATCGACCGGATCGAAGACCGCTATGCTGCGGAAGATTTCGTCGCCGAGCTGCGCAGCGTCGTTACGGCTATCCAGTATCTCCCCCGCCGGGATCAGATCGAGCCCGACAGGATCTCTGAGCGCGCGCGGGAGAAGGAGGTGGTCAAGCGTCGTCTCAGCCGTTTGTGCGAGGAAATTCCGCAAGTCCGCGAAGCGGTCGAGCAAACCCTCTTTGGCTTGGCCGGCAGGGTCGGCGAACCGCGGAGTTTCGATGAGCTCGACCTGCTCATCGAAGAGCAGGCCTACCGGCTCAGCTACTGGAAGACAGCGGCCGAAGAAATCAATTACCGTCGGTTTTTCGATATTAATGATCTGGCTGCCATTCGCGTGGAGGCGCCCGAGGTCTTCGACGCCGTGCATCAGCTCACTTTCGAGCTGATGCGGCAGCGCCAGATCACCGGGCTGCGCATCGATCATGTGGACGGTCTGCTCGATCCGCGGGATTACCTCGAAAAGCTCCAGGAACGCTACCGCGAAATGTTCATGCTCTCGGAGGGAGAAAACGAACTTTATTTGCTCGTGGAGAAGATCTTGATGGAGGACGAGCATCTGCGCCCGGACTGGCCGGTCCACGGCACGACAGGTTATGAGTTCGCTAATGACCTGATTCGCGTGCTCGTCGATCCGGCGGCGGCGAAATCCTTCACCGCGACCTATGCTAAATTTATCGACGAGAATTTCCGCCTCACGGAGCTTATCTATGAGCAAAAGCAGAAGGTTATGCGCCTCTCGCTGGCTAGTGAGATCAATGTGCTGTCATCCAAGTTGGACCGGCTCTCGGAAAAGAACCGCTGGTTCCGCGATTTCACGCTGAATTCATTAACCACAGCGGTTCGGGAGGTCATTGCCTGTTTCCCGGTCTATCGCACCTATCTGATGCGAAACCAGGAAACGAGCGATGTGGACCGGCAGGTGATCGCGCGCGCCGTCCGGGCGGCAGTGCGGCGCAATCCCGGTATGGAACGCTCTATTTTTGACTTTCTGCGGGACATTCTGCTCATGAAGTTTCCGCCGAACATCACCGAAGCGGAGCGCGAACTGCATATAGATTTTGTCTTAAAGTTCCAGCAGTGCACCGGGCCCATCATGGCCAAGGGACTGGAAGATACGGCGTTTTATATCTATAACCGGTTAGTTGCGTTGAACGAAGTCGGCGGCGAGCCACAGCAGTTCGGCGCCAGCCCGGCCGAATATCATGAGGCGATCGGGGCGCGCGCGGCGCTCTATCCGCACACGATGCTGGCGACCTCCACGCATGACACCAAGCGGAGCGAAGACACCCGCGCCCGTCTGGCCGCCATCTCGGAACGCCCGCTGGAATGGCGCAAGGGATTGGCCCGGTGGCGGACTGCCAACCGCCGCCACAAGCGCGACATCGACGGGGAAGCCGCGCCCGACGGCAACGAGGAATACCTGCTTTACCAGACGTTGCTCGGCACCTGGCCAACGGGCGGCCTCGCCTCGGAGCCTGGCTACGCCGCGCGCATTCAGGAATACATGACCAAGGCGATCAAGGAAGCCAAGGTCAACAGCAGCTGGATTCAGCCAAATGAAGAATGGGACGAGGCGGTGCGGAGCTTTATCGCGGCGATCCTCCA
>JBGTNO010000125.1:0-7249 GCA_041743065.1 Chthoniobacterales bacterium | reverse complement strand
ATGGCCGTCGTCGCTTTCGAGGAAATGCAGCCAGGTTTGGCCGCTCTTCTGCGTCCCGGCGATGCGCCACGCCTCCGCGCCGCGCGAGAGGGTGCCGGCATCGCCGACCTGTCCGCCCATCTCCGCGTAACACACGGAATGATCGACGACGACCCCAAGCTGACCCTTCAGCGACAACACCTCCAGCACCTCGGCGCTGGTCTGATCCTGTTCGTAGCCGAGAAACGCGGTCGCCTCCTTGGTCTCGACTTCGGAGAGTTCGATGACCGTTTTTTTCTGGGCGGCGCGGGCGCGTTCCCGCTGTTCCTGCATCAGCTTTTCGAAGCCCTCGACATCGACCGTGAGCCCGCGTTCCCGCGCCATGAGTTCCGTCAGATCGAGCGGGAATCCCTGTTCATCATAGAGCCGAAACGCGAACTCCGCGGAGATGACGGGCGAGTCCCCGGGTCGAGTGGGCGTCTCGCCCGCCGGGGAGGGCATCCTGCCCGACTCCTCACCGCTCCAAGACCAACAATAGTCCGTATCCGTATCCACCAATCCCGCCCGCCGTGGATTATCCAGAATATAAAGAAACTTCTCCTCCAAGTCCCGGTCTCCTCGGATATAGCGGTCAAATCGTTCCGCCTCCCAGACACTCCCCTGCGTGCCCTCCACCCGGTTGATGGCCTTGGCTGAGAACGACTTGATGGCGTGCATCAACCCACTCATCGACCAGAACTCCGCTTCGCCGCGATCGTTTTCCCCCTTCACCCACGGCTGGAACAGCAGGTGAACATGATCGGGCATCACCACGGCGGCGAACAGCTCGTAGCGCGATTGGTCGAAATGGCGCAGGGCGTCCAGGGTGATCGTGCGGGCCTCGGGTGAAAGGATGCGCCGGTTGGTGGTGGCAAAATTAACGGCGTAAATCGCCCATGGGCGCTCGAAATGGGGGAGGCGGCGGCGACGGGAGTAGCGAGCGCCTTCGGTGGGAGGGTCGGGCAGGATGCCCTCCCCGGCGGGCGGGACGCCCACCCGACCCGTCAGAGTCGCGGCTTCGCTCTCGAAGAGCGCCAGGCCTTTATCCAGCGTTCGGTTGAACGACTCTTCTTCCCGTTTCAACACCGCTTCGATCTGCTTTTGCTGGGCGCGGAGCTCGGGGAAAACCGCGCCCATCTCGCGGACGAGGACAGGCACCAGCTTATGGAAAAACGGCTGGGTGAAGCCGAGGGTGCGCCCGTATCTGACAGCCCGGCGCAGGATGCGGCGCAGGACGTAATGGCGGTCGGTGTTGCCGGGTTGGATGCCGTCGGCGATGGCGAAACTCAGGGTGCGGATGTGATCGGCGATCACCCGGAAGGAGACGTCGGTCTTCTCCTGCCCGGTCTCGCCCGCACTGCCAGGCTTCGGGAGGGTGCCGCCGTATTTTTTTGCGCTCAGTTTTTCGAGTTCATCGAAGATGGGGCGGAAGATGTCGGTCTCGTAGTTCGAGATGATGGCGTCGAAATCGGTGAAACCCCGCGTGCATTGCAGGATGCTCGTCACCCGCTCGAAACCCAGGCCGGTATCGACGTGCTGCGCGGGGAGCGGCGAGAAAGTGCCGTCCGCATTGGCGTTGAACTGGATGAAGACGAGGTTCCAGATCTCGATGCACTCGGGCGTGCCGGCGTTGACCAGTTTTCCGGCGGTGTCGCCCCGCGGGGTGAGATCGACGTGCAGCTCGCTGCACGGACCGCAGGGACCGGTCTCGCCCATCATCCAGAAGTTGTCCTTTTTGTGGCCATTGACGAGGTGGACCGACGGATCGAGACCGGCGCTCTTGAATTTTCCGGCCCATATTTCCCAGGCGTCCTGATCGCGCGCGGCGGGGTCGCCGGAGTCGGGCTGGTAAATGGTGGCGTAGAGGCGGTCGGCGGGGAATTGCCAGCGCTCGACGATCAGTTCCCAGGCCCATTCGATCGCTTCTTTTTTGAAATAATCGCCGAAGGACCAGTTCCCCAGCATCTCGAAAAAGGTGTGGTGATAGGTGTCGAGTCCGACGTCGTCGAGGTCGTTGTGCTTGCCGCCAGCCCGGATGCACTTCTGGGTGTCGGCAGCGCGGGTGTCGCTGGCGGGGAGGGTGCCGGCCCATCTGGAGACGTCGGCGGAGCGCTCGCCCAGGAAGATGGGCACGAACTGGTTCATGCCGGCATTCGTGAAGAGCAGGTTCGGCGAATCGGGCCGGAGGCTGCTGGAGGGCACGATGGTATGCTCTTTCTCGCGGAAAAAATCGAGGAAGCTCTGGCGGATTTCGGATGCGGTCATGTCGGGCGATTACTCTTAATCTTGCTCCCGCTCCCAATCCTAATCTTTTTGCCGGAGGGAGGAGATTAAGATTACGAGTAAGAGCAAGATTATGAGAAAGAATCTGCCATGCCCAAAGCCATCCTTTTCGATCTCGACGACACGCTGCTCATCGACGACTCCGCCACCCACGCCACCTTCGAAGCGGTGGCGGCCATGGTCGGGGAGGGCCGGCCGGGCCTCGCGGAAGTGGCGATGGCAAAATGTGTGGAGCTCTGGAAAGCGGGCGTGATGTATCCATTTTGCCGATCGATCGGGATCCACGGCTACGAGTGCGTCTGGGGAAATTTCGCCGGGAAGGATCCGCGGTATGAACGGTTGGCGGCTTGGTGCCCGGGTTTCCGCATCGACGTCTGGTATCAGGCTCTCGAGGAGACTGGGCTCGGCGATCGCGAGAGGGCGCAACGTTTGGCGGAATTGTATCCAGGCGAAAGACGAAAGCGCTTGGATCTGATGCCGGACGCGCTGGAAGTGGTGCGCGGCCTCCGCGAGAAGTATCCGGTGGCGCTGCTCACAAACGGCGCCCCAAGTCTGCAGCGCGAGAAAATCGCGGCCTGCGCGCTGGAGGCCGAGTTCGATGCGATCACGATTTCCGGCGAACTGGGGATTGGGAAACCGAAGCCGGAAATCTTCCGGGCCACGGCGGATAAGCTGGGGGTCGCGGTCACGGATTGCGTGATGGTGGGAAACAGTCTGGAGCGGGACATCGCGGGCGGGAATGGCGTGGGCATGGCGACGGTGCACCTCGTGATCCCGGGTGCGCGCGAGGAGGGCAGCGGAGTGCCCACCGAGACGATCCACGCGCTGAGTGAGCTCCCCGCCGTGGTGGCAGCGCTGTAAAAAAAACCAGGGAGCGCGGACGTCCCCGCCCGCTTCCCCGGGGGGGCGGACGTGGACGTCGCGCTCCTTGCGGGCTTGCGAAGGGTCGCCGAATCCCGGAGTCTCCCCGGATGGCGAAATCCCTCTTTCATCCGTCTCTCGAAGGTGCCCAGCACGGGGCCAAGACGCTGCCCGAATTTCTCCGGTTCACGGCCGGCGCGGGCGGGGTGGGCGCGCAGCCCTCGAATTTCATGCTGGAGGAGGGCGAGGGGTTTCAACCGGCGGCGGCGATCCGCGAGGCTTTCGAGCAGGCGGGTTTGAAGCTGGATGGGATCTCGGCGCACTGCCCTTTCTGGGTGCACACCACGGCCTGGACCGGCAGCCCGACGGTGAAGCCGTTTCTGCCGGTCGCGGTGGCCTCGGAATCGCCGGAGAAGATCGAGCGCTGGGCGGAGGATTACCTGCTGGGTTTGCTGGACCTCTGCGCGGAGCTGGAGGTGAAAATCGTGCCGATGTTTTTCGGGGTGGCGTTTGGCTGGGAGGTGGCGACGGGGTATCCGTGGGGATTCTGGGCGGGGGCGGGGTATGATTTCGTGGCGGAGGGGCGCGAACGTTTCCGCGAGAAGACGGCGACGATCCGGGCGCGGGCCAACGAGCGCGGGATCCACCTGGCGCACGAGATCCATCCCGGCACCGCGGCGCAGACGGCCGACGATTTCCTGGCCCTGGTGGACGCCTGCGATGGCGACCGGTGCCTCACGGTGAACGCCGACCCCTCGCATTGCTGGGAAGGCGAAAGCTGGGAGCGGCGCTTCGAGAAGGTGGCGGACCGGATCGTGGCCTGCCACGTGAAGAATTTCGTGATTCGCCCGGGTCTGCCGCTGCGGCAAATGGCGCCGGGATGGGGCGATCGGGCGATGCAGTTTGTCGATCTGCCGAGTGGCGACCTGAATCTGGTCCGCTACGCCGAGACGATGCTGCATTTGGGTTACGCCCGGCGTTATTGCCAGATCACCGGCCGCGAAACGGCGCCGCTGGTGGTGGAGGCGGAGAGCGCCCACCGCGAGCTCGATGCCTGCAGCGCCCACGGGGTGGCCTACACGCGGGACGAGCTTTGCTTCGCGGTCGCGGCGGGATCGTTCGAGGACGGCATGGGAGCGTAGCGGGAAAAGGCGGACCCGGCGGGACTGGCATCATTCTAGCTATTATGAAGGCTATGAAAGTTTGCTTCCTGTTTCCCCTGGCCGCCCTCCTGTTGGCTGGCCCTTTTGCCTCGGCTCAGTCTCGTTTCTTCTCTGGGAATCGCGGAATGGTGACGATGGAGCCGTTCGTTTCGACAGCCGAGCGGGGCCGGTCGGGCGGCTATGAGGAAGCGATGCTGCGGCCCGAGCGCCGCGAAGCGCGGGCGCCGGGGAACGCCTCGAATTCATCGGCTGAGGGGCGCAGCCCAAAGGATCGCCCGATGGTGGCGGGTCGGCGCGCGGTGCTGCGGCGCGGCATCGCCTACGCTCCGGAGGATGCCCCCCAGCGGGTGAAAGAGCTGATCTGGGCGGTGAACAAAATCCGGCGTCTGCCCTACAAATGGGGCGGCGGCCACGGTTCCTTTTCCGATAATGGCTACGACTGCTCGGGCACGGTGTCCTACGCGCTGCATCATGCGGGCGCGCTGAGTGCGCCGCTCAGCTCACGCGGGTTGCGGGAATGGGGCGAGCGCGGACGCGGGCGCTGGGTCACCATCTATGCCAGAAACGGTCACGTTTTCGCCGTGATCGCCGGGCTGCGACTGGATGCGATGGGCGAAGGCCGCGGCGGCGGTCCGACCTGGTATGCGGACATGCGTTCCACGCGCGGTTTCGATTTCCGGACGCTGGCGGGTCTTTGAAAAATTCGCTTTCTGGCTCGGTTAGTAGCTCGTCGGCGGCATGACGAAGAGGGCCAGGGTGGCGTCGAAGGCGTCACGGATGGCCATCCGTTTCAATTCGTGACCGGCCCCCCAGGAGTCGCTGAAGAGCAGCTCTTTTTTCTGAGCGTTGTAGCCGATGATCAAACGCATATGGCCGCCGGAAGTTTGTTCTTCGAGGGGCGGTCGCTCGGGAAATTCGCCGAGTCTCAGACTCCAGAGCAGCGGAATGCCATCATCGACATATTGGCGCACCTGCTTGGAAAACTCGCGAAAAT
This sequence comes from Chthoniobacterales bacterium, assembly GCA_041743065.1. Taxonomy (GTDB): domain Bacteria; phylum Verrucomicrobiota; class Verrucomicrobiia; order Chthoniobacterales; family Chthoniobacteraceae; genus JBBSOD01. Next base: position 1,930 of record JBGTNO010000125.1, on the reverse strand, counting down.
CGACGAGATCGTGGCTGCGCAGTTCGTGGAGACGGTTGTCGGTGTAAAGCGCCGCCAGGCCCTTGAAGCGGGTGCGAAACTGGCCGTCGATCTTCCGCAGAGCCTGCGTCATCATCACCAAATCGGTGCCCTGGGTGGCATCGGTGTCGGCCATCTGAGCGATCTGATGCTGATCGCATGAGAGGCCGTAGTATTCGAAAAGTCGTTGCGCCGCGGCGACCACGCAGTAGCCCTTGTCGCCCTGATCGACCATCGGGATGCCCTCGATGAAAACGTCCCCGTCGCGCTCTTTTTTCACGCGAGAGACCAGCTCCGAACGCCCGACGCCGCCGCGTCGCTGGCGAATGGCCGCCGCGATGGCGCCCTTCGCTTCGCGCGGCGCCAGGCGCATGCGCAGATACTCCAACTGCCCGGTGGCGGACTCCGGATTAAACTCCAGCACGGCCAGGCCCTTGAGCGAAAAGTAAGTCCAACCCTCGGCCAGTTGGCCCTGCTCCGGCTCCGCCCGGCGCGGCGTGGGAGTCACCTCCAACCGATCCCGCAGCAACCTGTCGCAGAGCGCGCTCCGGCGCTGGAACTCCGCGTCGGCGATCCGGCCGCTGTCCCCGCGGTTAAAGACGGAGAAGGTGACGCCGTTCAGTTTTCCATTTTGGAAATCGACGACCGCCTCCTCGATCGGCAGCGTTCCATCGAGCAGCGACAGATTGATTTGCACATTGGCGAAGGGGCGCCGCCGAAAAATGGCGCGGGACCGGTCCTGCGTGAGCCAGGTAAAGAACGGGTTTTCGCGAAGTTCCGCCGGTTTTGCAAAGCTGGCCTCCAGCTGATCGGGCGTCAGGCTCCAGAGGGCGGGAAGGTCGATCAGCGCATCGAGCGGACAGTCCAGCTTCAGGATTTGCGCCTCCGCCGCCGCCTGATCCGCGGCCAGTGCGGTCGCCGCCAGCAGAATCGCGAGCAGGGCGGGAAAAGATCTCATCCTACCAGACTAATATCCACTGTCCTCGGAGGCACGTATTCTTTGCCGGTCACCATTTGGCGAGTTGCTCGGGGAAGAGGCAGCGGGCGCAGTCGGATTGGTCGCGGAGGCAGAAGTCCCGGTAAATCTGGAGCAGCCCCTGTTGATGCATGAGCTTGCGGGTGGCTTGGCGGGCGGGTTGGCCATTGCCGAACAGGCGGGTGGCGGCGGTGCTGACGCGGCGGTTGCCCAGTTCGGCGGGGAGCTGGCGGAAGGTGTCCCAGTGGGCGGGGTCTTCGAGCAGGGCGAAAGGGTAGAGGACGTTGGCGAGGATGTCGGCGGCGCGGGTGGCGCCGAGCAGGGCCAGGGGGCGGCCGGAGGGGGCGGAGCGGAGGGTGTAATGGTGATCCCAGAAGGGATCATGCAGGTCGGCGCAGAACTTCTGGAAGGCGCGGGCGTCGGGTTGGCGGGCCAACTTTCTCAGGGTGGGCCAGTGATCGAGGAGCTGGCGGAGGGCGGCGAGGCGGCGCTGGGGATGATTGATGGGGCGAAGGCCGCTCAGGCGCCAGGCGCTGCCCGGGAGGAGGAGGCGCTCGTGATCGGGACGCCAGGGCCACCAGTTTCCCCAGAGCTGGCGGAGGTGGCGGCGGGCACCGGGGGAATATTTGGCAAAGTCGGGCTCGGTGAGAAAGCCGGCGACGCCGAAAAGGAGACTGAGGGCAATCGCCCGGTCCGCCTGGAGGTGAGCGAGCGGGAGACGCTGGGCGAGGAGGGTGAAGGGGAGCTGGTTGTTCTTGTAGCCGAGGGCGGTGGCGAGGGCGCGGTAGAGGGCTTCGTCGCGACCGTGGGCGGACTCGATCTGGGCGAGGCGCGCGGATTTGCGCTGGAGGCGGTGGCGGGCGGCGCCTTCGATGACGGCGAGCGCTCGATCGGGATCGAGGGCGGCGAGCGGGGCGGAGCAGCGGCCGGGGTGGG
>JBGTNO010000124.1:0-29647 GCA_041743065.1 Chthoniobacterales bacterium | reverse complement strand
TGATTTCGGTGGGCGCGATTTCACTCCAGGCCACCTTCACGCTGCCATATTCGTTGCGCAGGACCAGGCCTTCCCCACTGGTCGCCGCGACCTGGCCGGGGACAATGATGCCGTCTTTTCGAGTGATGCTGGCGGTATATTTCCCAGTCCGGAGATCCTGCCGGAGCTGGGTGTTAAACGTCTGCAGCCAGACCGCTTTTTTGGCGAGCACGGCCTTGCGGGCGAGCGCCGGCCGGCTCGTGACCTGCAGGGCGTCGAGCGCCCGGCGCGCTTCCTCATGCCGGTATTCGCGGACCAGCCTGGAGAATTCCTCCTCGAATTCATTCACCGCTCGCGTATCCCGCTCGACCAGTTCGGCCCTCGCCGCCGCCTCGGACGACTCCGCGGCGCTGATCGAACGCTCCAGCTCCACCTCGACCTTGATCAGCCTCTCCATCATCTTGCCGCCCACCTTGAGTTTCTGACGGGCCTCCTTGATCTCGGCGATCAGCTTTTTCTTCTGCTCGGGTGTGCGCGCCGCGTCGATTTGCTGCCCCAGCTTCGCGTAGATTTCCAGATCGGACAAATACGCGCCCGAGAGCTGCTGGTATTCCCCGATCCACTTCACTCTGCCGGTAAATTTTGCCCCGTCGAACTTGCGCAGGAAGGCGAGCGAATCTTCAAACCTGCTCATATGCCAATCCACCAGGCCGAAGGCTAACAGGCCGATGCCTTCGACCGAATCGGTTTTATAGGAAGAGACCAGGGCTGTGGGCACGCCCCTGCGGTCTCCCAGCACCGCCGCCGCGTTCTGGAAAAACCGAACCGTCTCGATGTCTTCCGATCCGGCCTTGCCAGCGGCGACTTTTCCCAAATCCCGGAAGCTCTGCCTCGCATCCTCGAGCTGGCCGTCCAGCAATTGGGCCAATCCTTTGTGAAACCGCGCCCACAGCCGCAAAATCGGGTCCGCTTCCTCATTCTCGGCCACCTCCTCGAAGGCAGGAGCCGCGTCGGCGACCTGGCCATTCAGGAGCAGGTCTTTGGCCTGTTCATATCGCTCACGGCTTCCGTCGCCATCGTCGCTCGCGACCGGCGTGAGGCGGGGCTTCTTCTCGCCGGGGTTGAAAAGAGCATCCCGATAAACCCAAGCCATCGCGCCACCGATCAGAAGCAACGCCAGCACGCCCAGGGTCAGCCACGCCATGACTTTGTCCTGCCTGGCGGCGGCGACCACGGCTTTTCCGGCCGGCGGTTTGCCCGCCTTGTCGAGGAGTTCTGTGCGGGCGTAGTTCAGGTGCTCGATCAGTTCGTCGTAGGATTGGTAGCGCTGCTCCGGATCCTTATTCAGCATCCGGTTTATGACGTAAGCCGTGGCGCTGGAAACATGCGGCGCGAAGGCCTGCAAACTGACCGCCTGGCTCTTGATGTGCTTGAGCGCGACCAGCGAAGCCGTCTCCGCCTCGAAGGGTGGCCGCCCGGCGAGCGCGTGAAACAGCGTGCCGCCCAGACTGTAAATATCGCTGCGGAAATCCTCGGGCTCCTTATTTAGCTTCTCCGGCGCCACATAGTAGGGCGTGCCCCATACTTCGCCCCGCGCGGCCGCCTCGTGCTCCATCAGCAGAGCCAGTCCGAAGTCCACGATCTTGGCGGTGTGCGCATCGGCGAAGAGAATGTTCCCCGGCTTCACATCGCGGTGGATCAGCCCTTTGTTTGCCGCCGCCTGCAGGCCCTGCGCCGTCTGCACCCCGACCTCCAGCACCTGCGCCTCGGCCACCCGTTTCTGCAGATTGATCAGATCGTCGAGCGAGCCCTTATCCACCAGCTCCATCGCGATGTAAAACACCCCGTGATCCGAGCCGTAGGAAAACACCTTCACCACATGCGGGTGATTGATCGAGGCCGTGATGCGCGCCTCGTTCTCGAACTTGGAGATATACTCCTCGTCGGCGCTGTATTCCTTGCGGAGGAGCTTGAGCGCGACCGGCCGCGCCAGGTTGAGATCGACCGCACGATAGACCGCGCCCATCCCGCCCGAGCCGAGCGTTTCCTCCAGCTGGTAGTTGTTAAACTGACGCCGCACCCGCATGGCTCCGCCACAGATCGGGCAATGCACCTGCGCGAACGGCTCCTCGTCGCTCACATCGATGAGCGTGGCGCAATGCGGACAGGGCTGCAGCAGCTGATTCGGGTCAGACATGGGGAACCGAGTCGATTAGTAGCTGATCACGTGCCGGAAGCAAAGATTGTCTGCCCCCGGATTCGTCGGAAATTATGCCGCTGCCTGGGCGGGCCGCGAGCCCTTTCATTTCGCTCGATTCGATTGCCCGCACTCCCCGATTCGAGCAACCTGCGGTGATGCCAAGCTTTATCGTCGCGGATCCGGATGCCGGAAGAAGGCTCGATCAATACCTGTGCGACCACCTTTCGCATCTTTCCCGTTCCCGGATTCAGCAGCTCATCGGCTCCGGCCACATCACCGCGGAGTCCGCGCCCGTCAAGGCTTCCCACCAGTTGCGGGCCGGCGACGTGATCGACGTGACCGAGCCGCCGCCCGTCGCGCTCGAGGCCGCGCCGCAGGCGCTGCCGCTCTCCATCCTCTACGAGGACGACCATTTGGTGGTCATCGACAAGCCGCCCGGCATGGTCGTCCACCCCGGCGCGGGCCATCTCGACGGGACCGTGGTCAACGCCCTGCTCCATCACTGCCGCGCGCTCTCCGGCATCGGCGGCGTCGAGCGCCCCGGAATCGTGCATCGGCTGGATAAAGACACCAGCGGTTGCCTCGTCGTCGCCAAGACCGAATCGGCGCATCGTTCGCTCAGCGAGCAGTTCGCTGAGCGCGAGGTCCGCAAAATCTACCTCGCGATCGCCACGGGCCACCCGCGCTTCCCGCACCAGCGGGTGGAAAACCTGATCGGGCGCCATCGCGTTCATCGGCAAAAAATGGAGGTCCTCACCGACGGTCGCGGCAAGCACGCCGTGACTGAATTTTTCGTCGAGAAGCAGCTCGGCGGGGACAGCCTGGTTCGCTGCGTCCTGCACACCGGGCGCACCCATCAGATCCGGGTGCATCTGAAACATCTGGGCCACCCGCTGGCGGGAGACCGCCTCTACGGTCACGCCGGCGCCTGGCCGCGCCAGATGCTGCATGCCTGGAAGCTCGGTTTTCAACATCCGGTCAACGGCGGCGCGCTCGATTTTACCTCGCCAGTTCCCGCCGATTTCCGGCAGGCTGGCGTGGACCTGCCATGAGCGAATTCGAGACCGCCCTCGCCTACGTCCACGACACCCTCGCCGGGCGGCGCGGGACCGGCGGACGCCATCTGGTCGGAACCCACGACGCTCTTCGACGACTTGGCGAAACGAAATCGGAACCTCCTCCCGAGAGCGCGCCAACCGCCCCGTCGCTGAGCAAACTGCGCGACCTCGCGCTCACCTGCCAGAAGTGTCCGCATCTGGTCGCCAGCCGCACCCAGGTCGTCTTCGGCGCGGGCCATCCCGCGGCGGATCTCATGTTTGTCGGTGAAGCCCCGGGCGCGGATGAAGACGCGCAAGGCGAGCCCTTCGTGGGAAAGGCCGGTCAATTACTGACGAAAATTATCGAGACGATGGGCCTCAGTCGCGAGGTGGTTTACATCGCCAACGTCCTGAAATGCCGTCCCGACCTGCCCGGCGGAGCCAGCGGAAACCGCCGTCCCACCGCCGCCGAGATGGAGACCTGCCTGCCTTACCTGCGAGAGCAAATTAGCTTCATCAAGCCTCGGGTTCTGGTGGCGCTCGGCTCCGTCGCCATGGAGGGGTTGCTCGGCCGGGTCGAGCCCATGAAATCGCTGCGCGGGCGGTGGCACACCTTCGCCGACATCCCGCTCATGGCGACCTATCATCCCGCCTATCTGCTCCGCCAGCAGTCCCTCACCGAGAAACGCAAAGTGTGGGAAGACATGCTGCAGGTGATGGAGCGGCTCGCGCTGCCCATCACCGAGCGACAGCGCGCCTATTTCACCTGAGAAACCACTTTTGCCCGCCAACTTTGTAAGACCAAAGCTCGCCAAGTGCCCGAATAGATGTCGTAGTCTATCACTTATCTATGAAATCATACCTCTCTCTACTCGTCACCACTCTCGCCGCTGGATCGCTGGCCCTCACCGTCGGCTGCGACTCCAAACAGGAAAACATGCGTGAAGACGCCGCCGAAACCAAGGCCGATGCCATGGAAGACAGCGCGGATGTGACTCGAGATTCCGCCGAAAAGAAAGCGGACGCCATGGAAGACACCGCTGACAAAATGTCTGGCCCAGCCGAAGACGCCATGGAAAAGAAGGCCGACATGATCCGCGAGAGTGCCGAAGTCAAAGCCGACGCCACTGAAGACGCCGCCGACCAGGTTCGCGACAACGCCGACCAGTAAACCTAATTCAACCTAAGCAGCGGTCCGTCACCTGGCGGGCCGCTGCTTTTTTTTGCCCGAACGGCTCCATCTTAAGCCGATGCGACCGAAGCTTCGGCATGTTCCGCCAGATGCCGGGCGGCCATCTCATCGAGTTCCGCGAGGGTGGAAATCTGCTGGAAACACTGTCGCAGTTGCTTCGCGCCTGGCATGGACCGCGAATACGCCATCAACCGGGAACGCATGGCATGCATGGCGTGGATCTCCCCGCCGCGGCGCGTGCTGAACCTCGCGCAATGGCGCCGAATGACCTGCCATTGCTCGGCCAGCGGCGGATCAGGCAACTCCACGCCAGTCGTGGCCAGATGCTTGATGCCGCGAAAAACCCAAGGCGCCGACATGGCCGCCCGCCCGATCATGGCCCCCGCGATACCCGTTTCCCGGCGCCGTTTTTCGACGATCGAAGCGGTGGTCAAGTCGCCGTTCCCAATGACCGGAATCCGCACCGCCTGGACGACCTCGCCAATGACGTCCCAATCCGCTTCGCCACTGTAACCTTGCGCCTTCGTGCGCCCATGCACGGCGATGGCGCGGACTCCCGCGTCTTCGAGGCGGCGGGCAATGGTGGGGGCGTTGACCGATTCGGCGTCCCAACCAGTGCGGATCTTGACGGTGACGGGATGCGGGGCGACGGCGCGGACGACGGCGGCGGTCACTCTTTCCAGAAGGGGGCAGTCGCGCAGGAGGGCAGACCCGCCTTGTTTCGAGACGACTTTGTTGACCGGGCAGCCAAAGTTGAGGTCGATGAAATCGGGGCGTTTCCAGTCGAGGACCATGCGGGCGGCTTCGCCCAGATGATCCGGGTCGGCCCCGAAGAGTTGCACGCCGAGTGGGCGCTCGTCCTCCGAGAACTCGAGATATTCGAGCGTGCGCGCGTTGCGGCGGAAGATACCTTCGGCGGAGACGAATTCGGTCACGACCACGTCCGCGCCAAAGTCTTTGCAGATGGTGCGGAAGACCGTCTCAGTCACGCCCGCCATCGGCGCGAGAAAGAGCGGGAATTTATCCTGAAACCATGGGAGCGGAGGCACGGGTGGAAGTTAGCGCGGCGATAGGGCGGGGACAATGTAAGACAGGTTTGCAACCTGTCGGTGGGCAAGGGCGAAGGAGGAGGGTGGAGGGCTTCAGGGAAACGGGTTGCGGTTCGCCTGCTGCCCGGCGCATTGAAAGAACCCCTTGCCACCAACGTTATTCGCGGACAGGCCGCCCTTCCTGCGCTCGCCCACGACAGATTGCAAATCTGTCTTACAAAAAACAGCCCGCTCTCCCTGAGGGAAGAGCAGGCTGGAACTTTTTTGGGACCGTGAAGCACTTACGCGTCGGCGGTCGCGACTTCTTCTCTGGCGGATTCGTCGCGGTCTTTCATGGCGGCCTTGCGGCTCAGTTTCACCCGGCCCTTGTCGTCGATGCCGATGCACTTGACCCAGATGGCGTCGCCCGAGCGGACGACATCTTCGGTCTTGTTGACGCGGAAGTCGGCCAGCTCGCTGATGTGGCAGAGGCCTTCCTTCCCGGGCAGGACTTCGACGAAGCAGCCGAAGTCCTTCGTGCTGACCACGCGGCCGCTATAAAGCTCGCCGATCTCGATCTCCTTGGACATGCCCTGGATGATCTCCTTGGCGCGGGCCATGCCTTCGGGATGGTTCGAGTAGATGTGCACGGAGCCGTCGTCCTCGATGTTAATCTCGGCGCCGGTCTCGGCGACGATGCCTTTGATGGTCTTGCCGCCGGGGCCGATGAGCAACCCGATCTTGTCGGGATTAATCTTGAGGGTTTCGATGCGGGGAGCGTGCGGCGAGAGCTCGGTGCGAGGCTGGCTGAGGGCGCTGTTCATCGCCTCGAGAACTTTCTGACGCGCTTCGGTGGCTTCGTTGATCGCTTCGATCATGATCTTGCTGCTGACGCCCGGCAGCTTCAAGTCGAGCTGGAATCCGGTGATGCCGTCGGCGGTGCCGCAAAGCTTGAAGTCCATGTCGCCGAAATGATCCTCGGAACCGATGATGTCGGTCAGCGTGGTATAGCGCTGCAACTGGCCGTCGCCGGAAAACTCGGTCACCAGTCCGACGGAAATGCCGGCCACCGGCTTCTTGATCGGCACACCCGCGTCCATCAGAGCGAGCACCCCCGAGCAGACGGTCGCCATGGAGGTGGAGCCATTCGATTCCATCACTTCACTGCTGATGCGCAGAGCGTAAGGGAAATCCTTCTCGCTCGGCAGAACCGGCAGAATCGAGCGCTCGGCCAGGGCACCGTGCCCGATCTCGCGGCGGCTGGCGCCACCGGTCCGCCCGGTTTCACCCACGGAGAACGGCGGGAAGTTGTAGTGCAGGATGAAACGCTTGCTCGTCTCGCCGCCCGTGTAGGAGTCGAGATTCTGCGCTTCGTCGAGCGGAGCCAGCGTCGCGAGGGCGAGCGCCTGAGTTTCGCCACGCTGGAAGAGCGCGGTGCCGTGCACGCGCGGCAACAGACCGACTTCAGCGGTGAGCTGACGGAGCTGATGCAGGTCGCGACCGTCGCAACGCTTCTGGCGGTCGAGGATGCTGACGCGGAAGGCTTTCTTCTGCAACGCGTCGAATGCCTGCGAAATGTCGAACGAGTTGGCTTCCGGGAATTTCTCGGAAACGGCGTGGCGGACTTCCTCCTTGAGCGCGTCCACCGCTTTGCCGCGGGCCACTTTGCTCGGGGTGTAAAGCGCGGCTTCGATGCGATCGCCGGCGACCTGATAGGCCACTTCGAGGATCTCGTCTTTCACGTTCAGCAGCGGCAGTTGGCGCTTGGGCTTGTTGATCTTCGCGGCCAGCTCTTTTTGCATGTTCACCAGCGTCGTCACCTGACTCTGGGCGAACTCGAGAGACTTGATGAAATCCGCTTCCGAAATTTCATCGGCGGCGCCTTCGATCATGATCACGTCGTTTTCGTTGCCGACATAAACGAGGTCGAGATCACTCCCGGCGCGTTCGCTGTTGGTCGGGTTGACGATGAATTCGCCCCCCACCCGGCCCACGCGCACGGCGGCGACGGGACCGTTGAAAGGAATATCGGAAACCATCAGCGCGGCGGAAGCGCCGTTGATGCTGAGCATGTCCGGATCGTTCTCGCCATCGGCGCTGAGCAGCACGGAGATGATCTGGGTGTCGTAGAGGTAGCCTTTCGGAAAGAGCGGGCGCAGGGGACGATCCGTCATGCGCGCGGTCAGGATTTCCTTTTCGGAAGGACGGCCTTCGCGCTTGAAGTAGCCGCCGGGAAAACGCCCGGCCGCGGCCGCTTTCTCCCGGTAATCGACGGTGAGCGGGAACCAGTCCTGCCCTTCTTTTAGACGAGTGGCGGAAACGGCGGAGACGAGGATAACGGTCTCGCCGCAACGGACAGTGACGGCGCCATCGGCCAGTTTGGCCAGTTTGCCGGTTTCGATGGTGATTTCAGTGGAGCCGATCTGGCCCGATACGATGTGGTGCATAATTTAGATCGGGGATGCACCGGCGGGAGACTTCCGCAAGAATGAAGAATCGGCCCGCCCGCGGAGCCGGCCAAGGCGGCGGGAGAGCGGGTCGATTCTTGATTCTCAGAGCGAGTCCCGTGGGGTGAATCCCAGTTTGGTTGTGGTTTGCTTGGTTCGAGCGGCTCGAGCGCGGGAGGCGAGCGGGCCGGAAAAGTGCTACTTCCCAGCCGGAGACAAACGGCCGGGAGGCGGCCGCTACTTGCGGAGATTCAGCTTCTCCAGCGCGCTCTGGTAGCGATCGCTGGATTCACGCTTGAGGTAATCGAGCAGACTGCGGCGACGCGCCACCAGCATCAGAAGACCGCGCCGGGAGGAGTGATCCTTCGAGTGAGTCTGGAGATGATCGGTGAGCTGCGTGATCCGGCTCGTCAAAATCGCGATCTGCACGTCGGCGCTTCCCGTGTCCTTATCGTGCATCTGTAATTGCTGAAAATCCGCTGTATTGGCCATAAAAAGGGTCGGTCAGTATCGACAGATCGAGGCGTTTGGCAAGCGATCTTTTTCGCTGAAATACAGGTCGATTTCCGCGCCGTGACCGCAGAGCGGCGATTTCCGCGGCTGTCGGCGGATCTGGCATCGCAACTGCTACTCCCTTCCCTGTTCCACCCTATTTCCCTTTTCACTATGTTGACCTTTGCCTACCAAGCCCGCGACCCCTCTGGACAGACTGTATCCGGCGTGCAGGACGCCATCGATGAGGATAACGCCGTCAACACGCTGATGACCCGCGGCCTCATGGTCATGAGCATCCAGCAAAAGTCCATCACCAAGAAGATCAAGAAGCCGGGCAGCGTGAGCGACACCGATCTGGTGCTCTTCACCCGGCAATTGGCCACCATGATCGATGCCGGTCTCCCGCTGGTCTCGGGGCTGAGCGCGCTTTTCGATCAATGTGACTCGAAGAAACAGGCGAATCTGCGCAGCATCATCGGCGACATCATGGCCCGGGTGCAGCAGGGCGATTCTTTTTCCGACGCGATCCGGAAGCATCCCCGCACCTTCACGCGCCTCTACCAGAGCATGGTGCGGGCGGGCGAGAGCGGCGGTCTGCTCTCGGAGATCATGGATCGGCTGGCCAGCTTCCTCGAAGCGACCTCCCGCCTGAAGAAAAAGGTGAAATCGGCCATGACCTATCCCGTCATCGTGGTATTCATCGCCACCGTCATCACCACTTTCCTGATCGTCCGCGTCGTCCCGGTCTTCGGGGAAATCTTCGCCGACTTCGGAGCCAATCTGCCTGCGCCCACGCAGTTCCTGCTGAACGTGAGCGACTTTGTGCGCGGCCAGTGGTGGTGGCTGCTCATCATGATCGGCGGCACTTTCTTCGGCTTCCGCACCTTTGTCCGGACAGCCCGCGGCCGGGAAATCTGGGATCGCTACAAGCTGAAGCTCCCGGTTTTCGGCCCTCTCGTGCACAAGATCGCCATGACCCGCTTTGCCCGCACCTTCGCGCAGTTGCTGCGGGCCGGCGTGCCGATCCTCGAAGTGATGGAAATCGTCGGTGAAACCTCGGGCAACGTCATCATCGAGCATTCCATCCGCCGGGTCAGCCTGGAGGTGGAGAAGGGCGACAATCTGGCCACGGCCATGGGCAAGGAAAAGATCTTCCCCCCGATGCTCTTGCGCATGATCTCAGCGGGTGAGAGCACTGGCAAGATCGATCAGATGCTGGAGAAGATGGCCGATTTCTGGGACGAGGAAGTGGAGGCCATGCTCGATGCGCTGACCTCATTGATCGAGCCGATCTTGATTTGCGTGCTCGGCGTGATCGTGGGCGGCATCGTCATCGCGATGTTCCTGCCGATCTTCAAGCTCAACGAAATCGTGTCACAGTAGCGATCAGCAGGATTGCCGCGCAGGCCAGCCCGCCTAAAAGCAGCGCCCGCAACCTCCCCGCCGAGCGCACCAGCCGATCCCGACCGGAGAGAAACACATACGGCATCCCCACGAAGAACATGCCCTTCACAATCAGGGCGTAAGCCAGGATCACGAGAATGAGCCGACTGGCCGGCGGTTTTAAAAACGCCGCCTCCAGCATCGGCTCCGCCACCAGCAACAGCAGCATCCCGAGAGCCCGCACCGAGAGAAAATCCTCGATGTAGCGCAGGGAGAGAACATAGGCGATCGGCACCAGGATGAGGAGCATCGGCCGCAGACTGCTGAATTCGCCCAGATCCATCCACTTCAGGAGCATCCAGGTCCAGCCCGCCGCGATGGTGAGCAGGATGGTGCCGGCCCGGCGCGAGCGGGGAAAAGTCCGCAGCCAGCTTTCGAAAGCTCCCGTTTTCCAGAGGGCCCACCCGCAGAAACAGAAGAGGAGGAGACTGGAGATCAGGCCGACCGTAAACAGGTCGAGAGGCGGGTAAACCATGAGAGCGCTCTCGATACAGCTTTACCGGCCCGTATCACAAGCGGGATTTTTATGAACCACGGAGACGCGGAGGCGCAGAGAGGAAAAAATATTCTCCGTGCCTCCGCGCCTCCGTGGTTTTCCGGCATTAGGCCAGCACCGCCGCGTCACCGTAGAGCGTGAAGCCGGTGGACTCGGTGATGAGCACGTGGAAGAGCTGGCCGATGTGCCGCTCGCTTCCGTCGAAAATGACGATCTTGTTCGTGCGGGTCCGACCGCTCAGGCGCCGGGCGTTCGTCTTGCTCGGGCCTTCGCAGAGAATTTCCACCTCCTGCCCCACCAGCGCGTCGGTCTTGGCCCGGGCGATGCGGTTGACCACGCTTAGCAGGTCCTGATTTCGCTCCTCCTTCACCGACTCCGGGAGCTGGCCCTCCACGGCCGCCGCTGGCGTGTCACGGCGCTGCGAGTAGCGAAAAATGAAGGCGTTATCGAAACCCACCTCCTCACACATCTGGCGCGTCGCCGCGTAGTCCTCCTCCGTCTCGCCCGGGAAACCGACGATGATATCGGTCGTGATGGCCATGTCGGGACGCGCCTCGCGGATTTTCCCGACCAGCTCGCGATATTTATCGGCGGAATAAGTGCGGTGCATCGCCTTGAGAATGCGGGTCGAGCCGGATTGAAGCGGCAGATGAATGTGCTCCACCAGCTTCGGCAGCCGGGTGAACGCCCGGATCAAATCATCGCGGTAGCCGATCGGATGGGGCGAGGTGAACCGAAGCCGCTCCAGCCCTTCCACCGCGTGCACCGCCTCCAGCAACTGCACGAACGGGCTCTTCCCCTCCACTTTCGCAAACTCGTGCCGGCCAAAGTGATTCTCGATCTGGCCGAGCAGCGTGACCTCGCGCACCCCGCGCCCCACCAGCTCGCGCACCTCGCTCACGATCTCCCCGATGGCCCGGCTGCGCTCCGCCCCGCGCGTGTCCGGCACGATGCAAAAAGTGCACCTCATGTTGCAGCCCTGCATGATCGAGACAAACGCCGTCGCCTGGTGCGGCTTCAGCCCGTGATCACGGATCGTCTCTTGCGACCCCGCTTCCGCCTCCACATCCACGATCGCGCGCCGGAGGTCGTCCATGCCCGGCTGCAATTTGCTTTGGTAAAGTTCGTCCACATGGTCGGCCACGCGGTGGAACTTCTGGGTGCCGACCACCAGATCCACGTGCGGGAGCTGCTCCAGGAGCTGCGCCCCGCGGCTCTGCGCCATGCAGCCCAGGAAGCCGAAGACCATCGGCTGTTTCTCGCCCAGTTTGCGCAGATTGGTCATTTTGTTAATGGCCTTCCGCTCCGCCATGTCGCGCACGCTGCAGGTGTTCAGCAACACCACATCCGCCTCGCCCTCGCGCGGCGTGAGTTCATAGCCCCGCGCCACCAGCATCTGCGCGACCTGCTCGGAATCGCGTTCATTCATCTGGCAACCGTAGGTTTTAATAAAGACTTTGGGCATGAAAACGGGAGCCAATCTGCGAGTGGCGGGCCGTTTTGGCAAGTCGCGGCCTGGCTGGGGGTAGTGGCTTATCTGGATGGATGTTGGCCAAACTGCCCGCGCTTAAGGGGACCTCTCGTAAATTGGTCTTTTCACGTGACTGCGAAGCCCACGCATATAGTCATCCCCTTCCATCAAGCCAGCCATGGTAATTCTTGAGTAGGGAGTTTCAGGTTAGAGGATGGCGAGTTGCGCTGCCCAGCGATCCACAAACTCGCATATCCTGCCAATACGAGAGATATGCCCCTAAACCTGTCGCTTTGCGGCAGGAGAGCTCGGCGTTTACCCCAAAGCCTCTTCACGGATGGGAGTAGGCTGCGGGGATTGGGGGGTGAGGCCTAGTTCACGCAGCAGGGCGCGGTCGTCGTCCACGCCGGGGTTGGCGGCGGTGAGGAGCTTGTCTCCGTAGAAAATGGAGTTGGCGCCGGCGAAAAAGGCCAGGGCCTGCCCTTCGCGCGAAAGGCGGCTCCGACCGGCTGAGAGACGCACTTTCGCCTCGGGCAGCACGATGCGGGTGGTGGCGATCAGACGCACCAGCTCGAAGACATCCACGGCGGGCTGCTCTTCGAGCGGGGTGCCGGGCATGGACATGAGGCAGTTGATCGGCACGCTCTCGGGCGCGGGATCGAAACTGCTCAGCACTTCCAGCATTTTCAGCCGGTCGGTCACCGCCTCGCCCATCCCGATGATCCCGCCGCAGCACACGGCCATGCCGGAACGCTGGACGGCGCCGATGGTGTCGAGCCGGTCCTGAAAAGTGTGGGTGCTCACGATTTCCGGGTAGAACTCGGGCGAAGTGTCGATGTTGTGATTGTAGGCGGTGACGCCGGCGTCGCGGAGTTTCGCGGCTTCGCGGTCGCTCAGGTGGCCGAGGGTCACGCAGACTTCCATGCCGAGCTGGCTGACCTGCCCGATGGTTTCAAGCACCTGCTCGAACTTGGCGTCGCCCTCGCGCACGCCCTTCCAGGCCGCGCCCATGCAGAAGCGCGTGCTGCCGTTTTCCCGAGCCCGGCGGGCGATCTCCATGACTTCTTCCGTGCCCATCAGTTTCCCGGCTTTCACGCCGGAATGGTGGCGCGAACTCTGGGCGCAATAGGAACAGTCCTCGCTGCACCCGCCGGTCTTGATGCTGAGCAAGGTGCAGAGCTGCACCTCCGCGCCACTCCAATGCTCGAGATAGACATCCCGCCCGCGCTGGATGAGGTCGAAAAAAGGCGTGTCGTAGATCGCCCGCAGCTCTGCCAGTTTCATGCGGGCGAGCGTAGGCGCCGTCACCGGACGCCGCAACCGGAAAGCGGTTCAAGCCGGGCTGGCACCGCCGCCAGCTCGCGCGCCCTTCGAGACCAGGCCGGTCATCGTCAGCAGCGGCAGGACGAAAAAGTGTTCCTCGTCGTCATAGACTGTCGCGAAAGTGCCCTTGGGCGAGAGCGAGATATAGTCCGAGTGCGGCACGGCGTATTCCCGGCCGTCGACCGTCCGCAGCGCGAAAGGACGGCCGGACTGGATGGCTGATTCGATCTGGCTGCGCGTCATGCGCCAATCATAGCGGGAAAGGCAGCTTTGCCAAGTTCGGCGCGGCCGATCGCGGTCAGGAAAGCTCCAGCAGCGAAATCTCCGGGCGGCAGTCGAAGCGGAGATGGTAGGTCACGGTGCCGATGCCGCGGTTGACGAAAAGATGACGGCCGTCCCGCTCGAACAGGCCCTGATCGAACTTCCGCCCCCAGCTCGGCAGCCGCAGGGCGCCGATCCCCGGCATCCGGATCTGCCCGCCATGCGTGTGGCCGGACATTTGCAGCCGAATGCGCGGATCGGTCAGTTCGAGAAACGGGTCGGGCTCATGCACGATGAGCAGATGCCGCGTATCCGCTCCCGCGCGGTCGAGGCAGCTTCCATCGGGGCGACCGGCCCAGTAACTTTCCAGTCCGCTCACGAACCAGCCTCCCAGTCCCGGCAGCGGATGGCACTGGTTGCGCAGGACCACGATTTTCTGACGGCGAAGCAGGGCCGACACGATATCGCCCGCGTGCCACTGGTCGTGATTGCCGAGCGCGGCATAGACGCCGAGCGGCGCGCGCAGACGACCGAGAATTCCGCACACCTCTCCGACGCGGGGCGTGGCGTGGGTAATGTAGTCGCCGGTCAGCGCGATGAGATCCGGCTGTAGGGCATTGACCTTCCCGACGACCGAACCCAGGTAGTCCGCCTCGCAGAGCGGATCGAAATGGATGTCGCCCAGGCAGGCGAGACGCAGCGATCGGCCGAGCCCGACGGGCACGGGCGTCCGCGTGATTTCCACGGCCTGCCGCTCGAACCACCCGCCATAGAGACCCGCCCCGCCCGCCGCCCACATTCCGCCCGCAAAGATCCCCCGTAAAAACTGGCGGCGGTTGACCGCGCTCACTCGCAAGGCGGGCCGCAAGCTACCGCGTCCATTTGCCGCCGGGCGTGGAGATAACCGGAAGCTGCTCAGTCAGATACTGCGTCTTGCCGACGGCGCCCCACATGGGCACGCCGGTGGCGCTGCGCCATTTGCGCGAGAAACTTTCGCCGGTGTGACAGCCCCAGCTTTTGACATCGGCATCGCGCGCGAAAGCCGCTTTGCTGATCTGATTCAGCTCGTCCTCGTGCAGCCAGACCTTGGAGGCGCTGTCGATTTCGTTGCTGTAATCGAAGAGAAAACAGGCCCGGTTGGAATGCCCGAAATAATCGAGGCTGGCGATCTTCACCGACGAGCGGTCGCGCCCGCTGTTAATATAATTCACCACCGTTTTGGTGCGGTCGAAATAGATGAGGTTAACGTTATAGGCATCGCGCACCGAGTCGATGGTCGGCAAAAGACTAGTCCCCTCCTGCGAAGCCCGGCTGATGTAGGCGGGGCGATAGACCAGCCAGGTGATGAGCGCGCCGGGGTCCCGCTGCCGGATTTCCTGGATACGGATGCGGGAGGCCCGCACGAAATTCAACCACCAGTTGTCATGCGGCTGGGCTTTGTATTTCTCCCACTGATGCAGGGACACGCCGCCGGTCAGGATGACATACTCGCGCTGCTGCGCTTGCGCGGACTGCGCAAGGAAGGCGAGAACGGCGAGAAAGAGCAGGAACGGCATTTTCATGGCCGGAAAAGATGCGCCATTCCGCCGGATTCTCAACCGGAATATGCGGCGGCCCTCCCAGTGAAACGGACGACCCCAGGCAGAGCCAGCCCGTAGCGCAAGCTTCCAGCCAGTCATCCAGACCGAAGCCTCCGGCTCTAACTTCAGAGGAACGACGGCAAGCTGGAAGCTTACGCTACGGAATACAACAGCGGGCAAAATTGCCTTTCCAAGCGGAGAGGCTTTCGTGTTCCATCCGACCCGATGGCCCGCTCCACCTCCAGTCCGAAATCTCCGGCGTCCAAGAAGCCGAAATATAAACGCATCGTCCTCAAGCTGAGCGGCGAAGCCATGCAGGAGCCAGGGAAGCGCGACAACATCTCGCCGCAGATCGTGGCGCAGTTTGCCGGGCAGATTAAGGAAATTCACGGTCTCGGCGTCGAGGTGGCGGTGGTGATCGGCGGCGGCAACATCTGGCGCGGACTCTCGGCCAGTCACCGCGGGATGGAGCGCACCACGGCTGATTACATGGGCATGCTCGCCACCGTGATCAATGGCCTGGCGCTGCAGAGCGGGCTCGAGCAGGCCGGCGTGCCGGTGCGGGTGCAGACGGCGATCGAGATGCAGGAAGTCGCGGAGCCGTTCATCAAGCGCCGCGCCATCGGGCATCTGAATCAGGGCCGAGTCCTCGTCTTCGTCGCGGGCACGGGCAATCCCTTTTTCTCCACCGACACCACCGCCGCCCTGCGCGCCAGCGAGATCAACGCCGACATCATTCTCAAAGCCACGAAGGTGGACGGCATCTACGATTCCGACCCGAAGACGAATCCGAAGGCGAAACGTTTCGACACCATCACCTACTCCGAGGCGCTGAGCCGCCAGCTCAAGGTGATGGATTCGACCGCATTCAGCCTTTGCATGGACAACAAGGTGCCGATTATGGTCTTCGACATGCACGCGAAAAACAGCATCCGGAAAGCCGTCATGGGCGAAAAAATCGGCACGCTGGTTTCGTAGGCTCACGATTTCGATTTCTCTCTCCCAACCGCATTTTATGGATCCCGAAGAACTACTCATGGAAACCGAGGACGGCATGGACAAGACGCTCGAGTTCATGCAGCAGGAATTCACGGCGGTGCGGACCGGCAAGGCGTCGCCCGCTTTGGTGGAAAACATGGATATCGAGGCGTATGGCTCGACCATGAAGCTGAAGCAGCTGGCGCTCATCACCGCTCCCGAAGCGCGACTGCTGGTCATTCAGCCCTTCGATCAGGGCACGGTGAAAGACATCGAGAAGGCGATCAAGGAGTCGCGGCTGGGGATCAATCCCGCGTCCGATGGCAAGCTGATCCGCCTGCCCATGCCTGAGCTCTCGCAGGAACGCCGCCTGGAGCTGGCGAAGACGGTCAAGCAGATGGCCGAGGAGACCAAGGTGCGCCTGCGCGGGGTGCGGCGCGATGCGATCGATTCTCTCCGCAAGGCGCAGAAAGCCGGCGAAATCACCGAAGACATGTTGCACGATAATGAGGTGGCGGTCCAAAAATTGACCGATAAAAGCGTGAAAGCCGTGGACGAAGCGCTCGCCGCCAAGGAAGCGGATATCATGAAAGTCTGACCGGCATGCAGCGCGCGCTCTTTTTCCTCACCATCGCCCTCTGCGGCTTCGCTTCGCTCCAGGCGCAGGTGCCGCGTCCGGCCCCCGACTTCGCCTGGGAAGGCCTGGGCGGCCAAGCGACGTCCCTCAAGAGCCTGCGCGGTCAGCCGGTCGTCCTGATCATGGGCGACTCCGGGCGCAGCCGCCGCGTCCGCGCGCAAAGTGCCCGGCTGGAGGAACTCGACCGGTTCTACTCCGCGCGCCGCGTGATCTTCATGGCCGCCGTCCGTTCCGCGGGCCAGCCGCTCCGGAGCGACATCCCGTTCGTTCTCGCCGAGAACGGCGCGGCCGTCGCCAGCGCCTTCGGCATCGAGCGCGGCTTCGGGCTCGCGGTCATCGCGCCGGATGGAAATGTGGATCTGCTCACCGACGAGGTGACTCCCGGCGCGCGCCTCCGCGATGTCCTGGACAACACCTTCCAGCGGCAGCAGGCCATCCGGAAACAGAACTGAGACCCGCGGCCGTGTCCCGCATCGCCGTCATTTCCGACACCCACGATCGGGTGCCGCGCCATCTGCTCGACGAACTGCGCGAGGCAGAAACGATCTGGCATCTGGGCGACGTCTGCCACCCGCTGGTGCTCGAAGATTTCCTCGCCATCGATCCCTCGCTGCGCATCGTGCGCGGCAACTGCGACAGCCATCTCGACTGGGCGACGGTCCAGAATTTTGTCGCGGAAGGGCACCGCATTCATCTCGAACATATCCCGTCGAAATATCCCCCGCCGAACACCGCTCTGTTTCTGCACGGTCATACCCACGTGCCGCGCGACGAGACGATCGGCGGCGTGCGTTTTCTGAATCCGGGCTGCGTCACCCGGCCCAACCGCGGCGCCCCGGCCAGTTTCGCCTGGCTCACGCTCGAAAAAGGGAAAGCTCCCCAGTGGGAACTCGTGCGGCTGTAGCCGGGAGCACCCGCTGGAAGCGGGTGCTCCCCATTTCCGCGGTGCGCGGTTAACCTGATTTTTCCATGACCACTGCCAACAAGATCACCATCGCCCGGATCCTCCTGATCCCCGCGTTTGTGCTCATGGCGATCTACTACGGTCAGAGCGTCCAGCGCGGTCAGCCGCTCGAGTGGCAGCGCTATCTGGCCATCGCGATTTTTGTCACCGCCGCCGCCAGCGACGGCCTCGATGGCTACATCGCACGCCGTTACCATCAGCGCAGCCGCCTCGGCGAAATCCTCGACCCGATCGCGGACAAGGGACTGCTCCTCGCCGGGATCATCACCCTCGCCCTAAGCAACTGGAGCTACTCGTTCCCCCTTTGGTTTCCAGTCCTGGTCATCGCGCGCGATGCCGTCATCGTAGTCGGTGCCATCGTCCTGCGCTGGATGGTCGTGGACCTCCGCATCCGCCCGAGCTGGACCGGAAAAACCGCCACCGCCGCGCAAATGATCGCCCTCGCCTGCGTCATGCTCCAGTTCAATCCCGCGCACTGGTCCTTGCACCGGGCGGGCTGGGAGACCACCATCGATTTTCTCGATGTCCCCGTGGCCATCGCCGGCTTCTTCACTCTCATCTCCGGCATCGGCTATGTGACGGGCGGCCTCCGCCGCCTGCAGGAAAGCGGCCACGGAGACGCGACCCGCTAACCCATGTCCTCACCCCGCACCGTCGCCATCGTCGGCCGTCCGAACGTCGGCAAATCGGCCCTCTTCAACCGCCTGGCCGGCCGCCGCATTTCCATCGTCCACGACCTGCCGGGCGTCACCCGCGACCGCCTCAGCGCCCTCTGCAAACTGGGCCGGCAGCCTTTTCACATTCTCGACACCGGCGGCATCGGCACCCAGGTCGATGCCACTTTCACCGAGCAGGTCCACCTCGAAGTCGAGATCGCCCTCGAGACCGCCGACGTCATTCTCTTCCTCGTCGATGGACCGTCCGGCCTCACCCCGGTCGATCTCGATCTCGCCAAAAAACTGCGCCGCGTGGACAAGCCGCTCATCCTCGGCGTCAACAAGCTCGATCACCCCAATCACGACGCGCTCGACCTGGAATTCGAGCGGCTCGGTTTTCCCCACATCATTCCGCTCAGCGCCGAGCACGGCCGCGGCACGCTCGATCTCGTCCAGAAAATCGAAGAGCTGCTTCCGGAATCCGACGCGGAATTTTCCGAGGTCCCCGTCCCCGACCGGCCGGTCGAGCTCGCCATCGTCGGCCGCCCGAATGTCGGGAAATCCTCCCTCATCAACGCCATCATGAGCGATCGCCGCACCCTCGTGAGCCCGGTCTCCGGCACCACCCGCGACGCCGTCGATATTCCCTACACCCGCGGCGACGCCAGCTACCTGCTCATCGACACCGCCGGCATTCGACCGCGCGGCAAGCAGAGCGACTCCGTCGAAATCTTCAGCGTCATGCGCAGCGAGCGCACCATCCGCCGGGCCGACCTCTGCCTGCTCGTCATCGACGCCGCCGCGGGCGTGACCACGCAGGACAAAAAAATCGCCGGGATGATCCAGGAAGCCCAAAAGCCCTGCATCCTCGTCGCCAACAAGTGGGATCTCACCAAGCCCGGCCAAGCCGCCAAAGCAGCGCTCAACGCCATGATCAAGCGGACTCAGGAACAGCTTTTCTTCCTCGATTACGCCCCCGTCATTCCCGCCTCCGCGCTCACCGGCGAGAATCTGCGCCGCGTCTTTCGCTATATCGAACTGGTGCAGGCGCACAGCACCCGGCGCATCACCACCGGCGTGCTCAATCGCGTGCTGAACCACGCGCTCACCGTTCATCCCCCGCCCGCCCGGGCCAACAAGCGCCTGAAACTGCTCTACGCCACCCAGCTTAAGCACGATCCCCGCGAGCGCGTGCCCGTCCCGCATTTCGTCCTCTTCGTGAACGATCCCGCCGTCATGATCGAAAGCTACCAGCGTTATCTGCAGGCACAGTTGCGCGAGGAAGCCACCTTCACCGGTCTTCCGCTCGTCCTTAAACTCAAAGGCCGCGAACCGCGCTCGCGATCGTAGGGATGGGCTGCGCCGCGAGGTCGCGGACGGCGGGACTATCCTCTTCCGGCGCCATCGAGAGGGCGCTCTCGCGGTTCACCGTCAGGCAGGCCTCATTCGCCGCGAGATCCTGATCCAGCACAGACTCCACCGCCACCCCCGCCGCTTTCAGGGCCATGAAAAGATCGGCCGCCGCCGCCGCCATCGGGAGCGAGCCGACCGCCAGCGTGCTCGCGCCCCGCCGCACCACCACCGGCTGCGGCCCACCCACCTCCCACTTCGCCGCCGCGAAAAATTGGCAGATCCGAGTGACCGCCCCCTCGATCTCCGTTCCCTTTTCCGAAAAACAGATCGTTAGCCGCCCGGCTCGGCACCGTTGCAGGCGCTCCGCCAAAGTCAGCGCGCCGGAATGCGGAACCCTCTTTTCGCGGGGAGCGGCCGGCAGCTCGGGCGAGGGTGAAAGTGCGCGCAGGGCGGCCACTTCCCCCTCCAGCGCCTCCACCCGCTGCTGGAGCGCCGCCAGAGCTGAATCAGGCGCGGACTCCGCATCCAGCAGCTCGATCCGGGATCGGCAATGCCCGCATTGCACTCGGCCGCCCGCCCGCGACACCCGCTGCGATTTTCCACACGCCGGACAATCGATCTGGTGGCCCAGACCTTTGGAAACGCCGTTTTTCATGCGGAGAACGGGCCGGATAAAAAAGCGACTTCCTCGCCGGTCAGGTCACCCGTCGGATGATTCGAACTCCCGGATTCCGACTTCCCGGACAGCGTCGGCACCACAGTCATCTCGGCGCAAAGGGGGCACTCGATGCTCAGGCCCTGCGCCTCGTCGCCCGCGGCCAGCCGTTGTTCGCAGTGGCCGCAGGCAAAAAAGAGATCGATAGCCAGCAGCCGCCCCGGGATCGGCACGGTGTTTTCGGCGGAGCAAAGGGGGCAAAACGGTTGCCGCACGCCCGGCAGATCAGGCCAGGGTATGGTTTGATGACACTCCCGGCATGGAACGCGGATATCGGGCATGATTCGGTGGTAAGGCTAATGCTTGACTTCAGCCACGGCACACCATAGAAAGGAGTCTGCTCGCGGTCAAGATACCAGATATGGGGGTATCGCGGGAAAACCGCACTGGCGGGCACTAACGTTTTCTCGACCCGATGTATCGCACAGCGAGCGCGCCCAGTTCCGTCACACCCAGCCTTCTGGCCGGGATCGAACCCGCGCGTCTGCAGTTTATCGATCGCGTTTTCGACGATCTTCTCCCCGCCAGGAAAAGCAGCGAACGCCGCCGCGAAACCATCCAGTGGATTGCCGGTCAACTTTTCTGGCAACAGAGGTCGATCCCCTCGATCCGAGCCGAGCTTTCCCGGCAGATCCGCCGGACTCTGGTGCTGGCGGTGACCAGCGGCAAAGGCGGCGTCGGGAAGACGACTGTCTCGGTGAACCTGGCCGTCGCCTGCGCCAGCCAAGGTCGGCGCGTGCTTTTGTTCGACGCCGATCTGGGCATGGCCAATACGCACGTCTTTGCCGGCGTCGAGCCCGCGCGCACCCTCCTCGAAGTGGTGGAAGGGCGCGCGGAGTTTGCCGACATCGTCCTCCCCGGGCCGGGCGGAGTCGATCTGGTCTGCGGCTCGTCGGGCCTTTCCCGGCTCGCGGCGCTCGGCACCTCCACCCTGCTGCCGCTCACGCGATCACTGGTCCAGTTCGCCCAGGGTTACGATTTGCTCATTCTCGACACCGGAGCGGGCATCGGTCCTTCCGTTACCGCCTTCCTGCCTGACGCGGCGGAAGTGCTGGTGGTGGCGACCCCGAACATCGCCGCCACGCTGGACGCTTACGGCATGATCAAGGTGATCCATGAAATGCGCCTCGGCGCGCACGTCAGCCTGTTAGTCAATCAAGCCACTACGCGACGCGAAGCCACCGAGGTTTTCGAGCGCATCGCCGCCTGCGCCACCCGCTTCCTGCGGACCGCCCCGGCATCCGCCGGCTATCTCCGGCGCGACTCCCATCTCGAGACCGCCAATCAGCAACGCGTCCCGCTCGTTCTGAGAGATCCCGCCAATCTGAACGCCCAACGCTTTCAAGCTCTCGCCGCCAGCTTTCTCGCCCAGCATCACGACCCCACCGCCCGCACATCATGAACGCATCCACCGCCTACAACGCCCTCGAATCGCTCGCCGCCACCCCGCCGGAACCCGCCTCCAGCCAGGCCCAGACCGTCCCTTTCAGCCGGGTCGGCGATTTCCTCGAATTCTACGGGCTGGAAGAAAATCCCTTCGCCGATTGCGTTCATCCGGCTTACTTTTTCCGCACCGAGAAACACGCGGCCGCCCTCCGGGACATGATGCTGGCCGTCGAATTCAACACCGCGCTCGGCCTCGTGACCGGGCCCAGCGGCGCGGGCAAAACGCTCATCAGTCAGATGCTCCTGCGCCATCTGGACGAACTGGACCAGCCCGTGATCCTCGTGCCCGTCACCCCCGGTCTGACCATGTCCGGCCTGTTGCGGGAAATTCTCAGCGAACTGGAAATCGCGCTGCCCACCGGCATTCTGCGCGTGCAGGATTTGCTGAAACTGCTGAGCAACTACATCATCGAACTGCATGAGGAGGGTCATCGCCTGGTCATCCTGATCGACGAATGCCATTTCCTCTCCGCCGACTGCCTGCACATCCTGCGCACCATCAGCAATCTGGAAACGCCGGAGGGAAAGCTGGTCACCTGCCTGCTCTTTGGCGAATCGCGTTTTCTCCAGCGGCTGCAGCATCCGACCTACGAGTCGCTCCTCAACCGCATTTTTCTGCGCTGCCAGCTCGGCCACCTTTCGGCGGAAGACACCGAGCAATACCTCAAGTTCCGCCTCATGACCGCTGGCCGGATGAGCGATCTCTTCACGCCGGAAGCCTGTCACATGGTCTATGAAAAAACGGGCGGCATCTGTCGGCGAATCAGCAAACTGGCCACGCTCAGCCTGATCCTGAGCGCCACCCGGCAGCAGCCCATGATCGAAGCCGCCGCCGTGGAAGAAGCCGCCGCCCGAATGTGAACCACTCATTGAAAAGTCAGAAGCACGATCATCGGCAGGATGCCGATGCCACGGTCCGCACCAAGACCGCCCTGCGCCGCGGTCAGCCAGCCTCGCGGAAATCCTCCACCCCGCCCACCTCCGCCGCCGAGCAGTCCCTCCTGCTCAACCCTGCTCCGCGTCCGCGCGGCTCCGGCCCTCGCGGCAATCCGCCCCGCCGTGGAAACACGCCTCGATCAGGCTTCCGTCCCTGATCGCCCGGCGCAGCTCCAGCGGCACCTCACAGAAATACATGGTCACGAAATTGCACCCGTCGTTCACTTTCACCGTCTCCACCACCGTGGCCTCCACCGCAAACCTTCGCGCGCTCCCCGAGTCGTCGCGGTAGCTCAGCTCGACCCCGTAGCAAGTCTGCAGCTTGAGATCGCAGGGAGTATGGAGGCGCATGCCGCGCTCGCAGATGTCCAAACTTCGTTCGTCGCAGGGGTGCTCTTCGCCCTCCGCTCCGTAGAGATCCGATTCCTGGAGCCCGCCGGCGAGCGCTCGCTTCATTACCATAGTCGCTCAAGCTAACACCCTCCCACCCGGTGTCAAAGGGCAGGGTCTCGGTCGGGCTCCGGCGTGTCCGGCACCTTCTCCACCTCGCGCATCAAGCGCAGCGCGATCCTCCCCAGCGCGGTCGTGACCAGCAGCGTCACCGCCAGTCCCCCGCCCCACTGCACATACTCGATGAAAGGCGGCCGGTTTTCCCCCGACCAGAGCTTCACGCCCAACTGCGCCAGCGTCCCGATATACACGTAGAGAAACAGCCCCGGCGCCTGCCCCAGCGCGACCCAGAGCATGCATTCCCAGAACCGGATGCGGGTGATGCCGTAGAGGTAATTGATCAGACTCGTCGGAAAAAGCGGGTGCACTTGGCTGAGCACGATGATCTTCCAGCCCTCGCGCGCGATGGCCTGATCCAGCGCCGCCCAGCGCGGACGCGTCAGCATTTTCCGCTCGAACCAGCGCCGCCCCATAAACCGGCTCAGACAAAACGCCACCGCCGCCCCCAGCACATTGCCCGTCAGCACGAGCAGAAAGCCCCACCAGAGCCCGAAAAAAAAGCCCCCGCCCACCGACAGAATCCCGCCCGGGAGCAGCAGCACATTGCAGGCGGCGTAGAAAAGCGGATAAAGCGCCGCGCCGCGCGGACCCTGGCGGGCGATCCATCGCTGCCCCTCCTGCAGATGCTCCAGCACCGAAAAATCCGTCGCCACCATCCAGACGATCACGCCGATCAGAACGAGCAGGCAGAACCAGAGGACACGACGGAAGCCCTTCACCATGATGCGTTCAGCGCGAACGGACGAACTGCGTCAGTTCCACCGTGAGTTCATAATTCAGGAAGGGCGTGATCAAATAAACCCCCGGAAACGTATCCAGCACCGCGCGGCAAACTTCCCGCGCGATCTCCAGCCCGCGGCGTCGCCCGGCGTCTTTTTCCAGCCCGCTCATCGAAGCGCGGATCGCGTCGGGAATGCGGATACCGGGCACCTCATTATGCAGGAATTCCGCCTGCCGGCCGTTCAACAGCGGCCAGACCCCGGTGAGAATCGGCACGTTCAAATGCTTCGTCCTCTTCGCCATGATCTCGATCAACGCCGGATCGAAGACCGGCTGGGTCATCACATACTGTGCACCCGCCGCCACTTTGCGCTCCAGCCGCGAGACCTGCGCGTCGAGATTCTTCGCGCCCGGATTGAAAGTGCAGCCGATGATAAACTGCGTCGGCAACTTGATGCTCTTGCCGATGTAGTTGAACCCCGCGTTCATCTGCCCGATGAGCTTGATCAGATCGATCGAGCTCACATCATAAACCGACGACGCGCCCGGATGATCGCCCACTTTGGCCGGATCGCCCGTCAGCGGCAGCACATGGCGGATGCCCAGCGCCGCCATCCCCATCAGTTCGCTCTGCAGCCCGATCAGATTCCGGTCGCGGCAGCTCACATGCAGCAGCGGAGAAACGCCGAAGCGCTCCTTCAGCATCGCGCCCATCGCCAGATTGCTCACCCGCAGGATGGCGAGCGAGTTATCCGCCAGTGTGACCAGGTCGCTGCCGGCGTCGCGCAGCGCCTGGGCTCCGGTCAGAAACTTGTCCAGCTCCAGTGTTTTCGGCGGGTCCAGTTCGGTCACGATGACCTGCCGCCCCGCCGCCATCAGGTCGAGGATGCTCGTCTCCGGCTCGCTCACCGCCGGAGCGGGAGCGGGCCTCGCTTCGACCCCACGAATGACCTTGCTCACCACCGGTCGCAGATCGCGGAGCGCCCCCACCATCGCGGCGATTTCCCGCGGTCCGATTCCACAGCATCCGCCAATCAACCGCGCGCCCTCCGAGACCAGCGCCGTGGCCGATTCGGCGAAATATTCCGGGGTCGAACCGTAAAGATAACGCCCTTCATGATACTTCGGATAGCCCGCGTTCGGAAACGCCGAGAGCAACCCCTCCACCGGGACATGTCGGAAGAGGGTGACCATCGCCTGCGGACCGTTCACGCAGTTGGCGCCGACAATCGAAGCTCCCCCCTCCCGCAACCTCGCCAGCGCCTCCGCCACCGTCACCCCGCTGGGCAGCCGCCCCTCCGCCGAGCACGCGATCGAGGCCAGCACCGGCCGGTCGGTCAGTGCCCGCGCCACCGCCAGAGCGGCTCCGATTTCCTCCAGATCGAGAAACGTCTCCAGCGCGATCCCGTCCACCTCGCCCTCCAGCAGCGCCGAGATCTGCTCGCGGAACAGCTCAGCCGCCGTTACCCCGCGCTCCCGCAGTTGCTCACCCGACCAGCCGAGCGGCCCCACGCTGCCGAGCACCCACGCTTTTTCACCGGCCGCCCGCCGGGCGAGATCGGCCGAGGCCCGGTTGATCTCCCCCGCTCTTTCCACCAGCCCGTGTTTCTCCAGCCGCGCGGCGTTGGCGCCAAAGCTGTTGGTTTCGATCAACTCCGCCCCCGCTTCCAGATAATCGTGATGAATTTTCTCCACCACGCCCGGCTCGCTCAGGCAGAGCTCCTCGAAACAGCGCCCCACCGGCACTCCCGCGGCCATCAGCATCGTCCCCATCGCACCATCCGCCGGCACGATGCGGGTCTGCAGTTCTTCAAGGAGCGACTTCATGCGGGGCCGGGAGTCTTGCAGCAATTTCCAAACAGGGCCAGCCTCTTACGGCTCAGGCCTCAACCCGGGTTGTAGGCGCCCCCGTAGCCGGGTTCATAGAGCACGATATCGGCGATGGGCGCGATTTTCTCGAAATGCGCATCTATCGCATACAGCCGCACCCCATCCCGCGCCGCCAACGTGGCAATGACCACATCCAGCCACGGAACGGTCATTCCCTGCTGCCGAATCTTCCAGGCCAGAGCCACCGCATGATCCCAGTCCCTCTCCGTGCAACTGCGGTAAGGCACGACCGAAAAATGACGACCCAGCCGGGCTCTCTCCTCCTTCCGAGCGCCGCCCAGCACCTCCAGCCGAACCGGCGAACACCATTGCGCCTCGTAAGCTTCGAGCAGGCCCTCGATGGCCACTTTCACGTCCAGCCGCCCGGATCGGCGAAACGACTCGATCCAGACCGAAGAATCGACCAGCACCATTCCTCAGTCCTCCATCAGCGGCGGAATGGGATCAGCCCATGATACCTCCTCAGCGCTCGCTTCCGGATAATCGAACGCGCCTTCCCGAATCAGCCGTCCGAATTCCTTGGCCTTTTGCCTCCGGACAAATTCAGACGCACCCTTCGCGATCGCGGCACTCCGGGTGGTGGCTCCCGTGAGCTCCATCAAATGCTGCACTATATCCTCCTCGATCTGCACGCTGACTCTCATTCCTCACTTCTAGCATCACTGTGAATCATCACAAGTCTATTTTTTCACATAATTGCATCAATTTTTGACATCGAGTGCGTCACGAATGGCGTCGCCTAGAAAATTCAGCGCCAGCAAAGTCAGCGCCATCGCCGTCGCCGGAAACATCAGCAGCCACCAGTAGCTCTTCACCGTGTTGATGGCCTGCGCGCCGTCACTCAGCAGCGTGCCCCAGCTCGCCTGCGGCGCGTCGATGCCCAGCCCGAGGAAACTCAGGAACGACTCATCCAGAATCACCGCCGGAATGGTCAGCGTGAGATAGACCACCACCACCCCGAGCAGATTCGGCAGCAAATGGCGCCAAATAATTCGGCGATGACTTTGCCCGAGGCTTTGCGCCGCCAGCACGAACTGCTGCGATTTAATCGCCAGCACCTGCCCGCGGACGATGCGCGCCATCGTGAGCCACTCAATCAGCCCGAGGCAAAGAATCAGGATCACCACCTTCGAATAGGCGCTCAGCCCAATCAGCCCGACCCGCACCATCAGATCCTTCAGCATCGGATCGAACGCATTGATAAACACCAGCACGATGATCAGCCGCGGCACCGAATAGAGCACATCGACAATTCGCATCATCAACGCGTCCGTTTTCCCGCCCGCGTAGCCCGCGATCAAGCCGTAACTCGTCCCGATGACCAGACTGATCGCCGCGCCCGCCGCTCCTACCAGCAGCGAAATCCGGGCACCCGCCAGCACCCGATAAAGCACGTCGCGTCCGCTCAGATCCGTCCCGAACCAATGCGCCCCCGTCGGCTCGGAAAATTGCCGCTCGCTCGGCCGCGCATATTCCGTCGGCAGGAATATCGGCCCGATCACCGCGGCCAGCGCCACCACCACCAGCAGCGCCATCGAGATCAGCGCCACCGGATTCCGCCGCAGCCGGCTCCACGTGTTCGGCTCGGGAAGAACGACCTTACCCATACACCTTGATCCGTTTATCGAGAAAACCGTAGCTCACATCCACCGCCAGATTGATCACCACCAGCAGGGCGCAATAGACAATCACCACCCCGCAGAGCAGGAAACCATCGCGGTTCAGCACCGAGTTCACAAAGAAGCCGCCCATCCCGGGAATATTGAAGATCGTTTCCACCACGATCGAACCCGTCATCAGGTTCGCCGCCAGCGGGCCGGCAAACGACACCACCGGCAAAATCGCCACCTTCATCGCATGCTGGTAAATCGCCCGCCTCTCCGGCAGTCCCTTGGCGCGCGCCGTCCGGAGAAAATCCGCCCGCAAAACTTCCAGCATGCTCCCCCG
This sequence comes from Chthoniobacterales bacterium, assembly GCA_041743065.1. Classification (GTDB taxonomy): domain Bacteria; phylum Verrucomicrobiota; class Verrucomicrobiia; order Chthoniobacterales; family Chthoniobacteraceae; genus JBBSOD01. The sequence continues at coordinate 1,943 of JBGTNO010000124.1, read as the reverse complement.
CGTCAGCCGCGCCACATAGGCGACATACGGGCTGGCCAGCGTCAGCGTGGGCAGCGCCAGCGTCGCCCAGCCCGACCATCCACCCACCGGAAACCAATGCAGCTTGAGCGCGAAAATCAGCATCAGCAGCGGACCGAGCACAAACGGCGGGATCGAGATCGCGAGCAGCGCCCCGAACATCGCCCCCGCATCCACCGCCGTGTGATGCCGCACCGCCGCCAGCGTTCCCAGCCACACCCCCGCCAACAGCGCCACCACCGCCGCCGCGATTCCCAGCGTCGCCGACACCGGAAAGGCCTGCCCGATCAGCTCATTGACCGTCCAGTTGCGGTATTTCAACGAGACCCGCAGATCGCCGCGCACCACGTCACTCAGGTAACTGCGGTATTGCTCCCAGAGCGTCCCATTCAACTTGTACTTCGCCAACTGCTGCTCACGCACCCAGGCCGGCGGCTCCTTCTCGCGGTCGAACGGACCGCCCGGCGCCAGCCGCACCAGGAGAAAGGTCAGCGTCACCACACAGAGCAGCACCCCCGCCATCGCCACGATCCGGCGCGCGATGAAGCCGATCAAAGCAGCAGCTCCTCCCGCTCGCGTGGGGCCAGCCGCTCCCGCGCCACCGCCAGATAGTCCGCGTCGATCTCGAAGCCGAGGAAACGTTCCACCCCCAGTTTCTTCGCCGCGACCGCCGCCGTCCCGATCCCCAGAAACGGCTCCAGCATCACCAGCCCCTCGCGCAGCCCGTGCAGTTTGAGGCACCGCTCCGCCAGCTCCACCGGGAAGGTCGCCGGATGCGGACGATCCTTGTCCCGGCGATTGATCGTCTCGTAGGGAACGAACCACGCGTTGCCCCGGCAGCGCCGGTCGCGTCCGCCCGTGTGGCCCCAGCGCGCAATGTTCGACTTGTCCGAATAGGCCACCCCCACCGCCAGCCGGTCCACCGGCACCATGCCCGATTTCGTGAAGTGGAACACGTATTCCTGGCAGTCGTTCACGTAGCGCTTGCTCTGGATCGGCTTGAAATGTCCCACCGAGATCTCCTCGGCGTTCCGCGGCTGCACCGTGATCGACTTGATCCAGTGAATCGTGTTCTGGAGCGTGAAAAATTCGCTGAAGAGCAGCGCCAGCCGGTGCGGCAGCAGCGGATTGGCCGGCGAAGCGCCGACATTCAAAAAAAACGATCCGTCCGCGCGCAGCAGCCGCCACACCTCGCGACCCCACGTTTCGCTCCAGGCGAGATATTCCCGCAGATCGAGCCGGTCGCGATACTGACCGTAGCCAATGCCGAGATTATAAGGCGGCGAAGTCACCACCACATCCACGCCTTCGGACGGCAGATGGCGCATGCCCGCAACGCAGTCGCCATGGTGGAGATCGAATTGGCTCATCGGAATTCCGGCGATCTAAGCGAACTCCCCCGGCAATTTCGATGGCGAAATTCCCGTCCCCCGCCTGAGTCCGCAAATCCCGCTCAAGGTTTCTCCGGCAGCCGCAGCATCGTCGCCACCGCCTCGCCGTAATGGGCCGCGCGAGCCTGGATGTAAGCCGCCCGCTCCAGGAACCATGGCGGCGCGTTTTCCTTCGCCGCCATCAGGAGCGTGACCTGGTCGCGCCTCGCCGCGTCCCCTTCCCTATCGAGCGCGCCGACCAACCGCCGCGCCTTCAGAAAATTATCCTCATCCCCGCGCCATTCGATCTCCAGCGCCGCCGCTTTGCGTGTTGACCGTCCATCGTGGAATCCGGGCTCCGGAAAACGAGCCGACAAAATTTTCCACGCCGGCTCATGCTCCCCGAAACCCGCCAGCAGTTTCCCCCAGCGCAGGCCGTCCGCCACTTCCCGCTCCGGGTGCGCCCGCCTCCATTCCTCCAGCATCGCCGCCGTTCCCCACCGCCCCAGGAAATGGTAAAAGTTCACCAGCTCATAAGTCTCGAAAGGCCGATCG